>JAEYNI010000258.1 GCA_023412635.1 Bacillota bacterium | reverse complement strand
AGCGGCATAAAATAAGAAATCCTCCTCAAATTCGACCCATGATACATTTCTCAAAATAACAATAAAACAATTCGATTATATAGTATATGTTAATCCCAGTCAAGCAGTAGTTACTTATTGGTGTCTACATATATTTTTTCACCATCTTTAACATAACCCAGCTTTTCTCTGGCTATTTTCTCAGCGAATTCGTCAGAGTTTATTTGCGACTTCTGCTTCAAAAGCTGCTGCTTTTTTAATGTCTCGGCATGAATACTTTTTTCAAGCTGTGCATGCTGTAATTTTCTGTCCTCAATGCTGGCCTGCTGATTATAGAAGGTGTAACTGAAGTAACAAATTGAGACAATCAGTATTAATGTCCACATATTTAATTTCTTTTGTTTTTTCATATCCTACCTCACGGATCACTATATCTTTTGTAACTATATATAATTAGTCGAATTCTTATTACACAAATACGCAGCCGTTTCATAACTATATTCTATACATACACAAAAAATCCTTCAAGCTCAGTAATAAATTTATCAATTTGGATTAGGAGCCGCTTTCATCATTTTCCTTGATCTTTTCTTTCCTTCGGATAATCCTCTTTAAGCTTTTTTTGCCGAGTCTGCCAACCTTCGATTTTGCTCCCCGAGCCTTTTTACCCAGCATTCGAGCTTTTCCCTTTACATCAGCCTTTCCGAAAGCTAACCGAATTCCATAGCCAATAAGCCGTAATATTTTAACAATTAGGCCGAAAATGAACAAGGCAGGAATTGATATTATTTTATATAACAACTTAAAGGGATAGCTTATTACTTTCCAGATAAATCTTAGAATTATCTTAATTATATTTATAATAGTTATCGATGATTTAATTACAATATTGCTAAACAGTGTTTCATAAAATATAACACCAATAACATTTCCTATAAATATAAATCCTCTCATCTGGCCGTTGTTGCTGTTATACACCGTTACAAACAATAGTACCGCGGCTATTAGCCAATACAATAGGTCTTCAAGACTAACAAATATAACACCTGTTTTAATAGCCCTTCTTTTTATTCTTAAAATATCATAAAGAAAAGCAGCAACAACTCCGGCCAATATAGCATATAGAAATATGTAAACCTGTTCAGCAATCATCTGGTATCCCCACAAGCCTTTACGTAAATATATATAGTTATATAAATAGTCTATTTAAACATTTTGCCAAAGAACGACTTTGACTTGGTGTTTTCACCGTCAGTATATTCAAGAGAAAATATATCTCCTTCCACAACCAGCTCATTACTATCCAGATTGAGTTTATTTATATGTAACTCAGCCCCCCTTATAACCAATACTCCAATATCTGTTACCGCAATTATGTTCTCTTCATTAAAGCTTTCAACGTCAATAACCCCTGTAACACTTAGTTTTTCACGGTTATCAAGAATCAACGTCTGATTTTTCGGTTTAATTGTTTTCTTTTCTTCCATTGAAAACATCCTCCTTATAAATGCCAAATAGACTAGCCCTCGCTATATAATACATATGCTTTATCAACTAAAAAAATGATTTTGGCTGCAGAATTAATATTGATTTGCTGTAAAAGGACAGGACTACCTTCAGAAGATTGATAGTTAATAATTTTTTAAGAAGGGAGTGCCGTAAAATAGAATGTAGATAGTGTACCCTTTGATGGAACAAATCTCCTATCATTAAACTCGGGTCCAACGGAACTCACATTTTACTATTTTAGGGACAAAAAGGGGACTGATGCCCAGTGAACAAATTTATTCATTGTGCAACAGCCCCTTTAATTACTTTAGAATGTACATTTCTCTTGCATCATCTTTTGTTACGTGTTCTGATATCCGAGTAATTTCAATAATAGTATTATTATTTCCAAATTGGATTTCGATTATGTCCCCCACCTTAACTTCCGAGCCCGGTTTGGCGACTTTATCATTAATTTTCACTCTTCCCTGCTCACATACTTCGTTCGCGACAGTTCTTCTTTTTATTAGTCTGCTGACCTTCAAATACTTATCTAGTCTCATTTTACCCCCATCTGCGTGCAAGCGCACCCCTCATTATTTGTATAAAACCTTAATCATAAACACACAGTGTCTTCGGTTGTTATTCCTCTTTTCATAAACTACTGATTCAGCATTTCCTTTAGGTCCTTACCTGCTTTAAAAGTAGGCACATTACTTTCAGGAATATCAATTTCTTCCATTGTCTGCGGGTTTCTTCCCTTTCTGGCAGCTCTCTGCTTAACCTCAAAGGACCCAAACCCTACAAGCTGAACCTTGTCTTTATTGACAAGAGCTTCTTCCACACTTTCAATCAAAGCATTTAATGCCTTTTCAGAATCTTTTTTTGACAGGCCGGATCTTCCAGCAATGCTGTCGATAAGTTCGGTTTTATTCATAGAAATTCCTCCCAAATGGTTATTACACTATGATTTTAACCATTTTTACAGCGTTTATTCAATATTATTCAAAGTATGCCTGAGTAGTAACGGCAATATAATACCCTTTATAAAATTTTCTGTGAATGTTTTAGTGGTTACTTCTTCTTAGCCTTCACCCAGAGAGTCTCCATTTCATCCAAACTCATTTCATTGAGCTTTTTACCCTCTTCAGCAGCCTGTTTTTCTATATACTCAAATCTGTTGATAAATTTGTTTGTAGACTGTGTCAAAGAGAGCTCAGGGTGTACTTTTAAAAATCTTGACAGATTAACTATAGAAAACAATACATCACCAAGTTCGTCCAACATACCAGATTTACTATTGTTCTTGTACTCTGCTTCAAGTTCATCAATTTCTTCCCTTATTTTAGCAAATACATCCTCGGTGTTTGTCCAATCAAATCCGACTTGTGCTGCTTTCTGCTGGACCTTGTAGCTCCGCATCAAAGCAGGAAGGTTCTTCGGTACGTCCTGTAAAACGGAGGTTTGATCAGTAACGCCCTTTTCTTTTTTCTTAATTTCCTCCCAATTTTTAAGTACCTGACTGGAGGTCTCAGCACTTACATCACCGAAAACATGTGGATGCCTGTGTATCATTTTTTCACACACTCCATTGATAACATCCTCGATATTAAAATCACCGTTTTCCTCAGCTATCCGGGAATGAAACACTATTTGCAGTAGGACATCCCCCAGTTCCTCGCACATACGGGTCTTATCCTTCAGATCAACTACTTCCAGGTATTCATATGTTTCTTCAATAAGATATTTTTTCAAACTTTCATGGGTTTGCTCCCTGTCCCAGGGACAACCCTCCTCACTCCTTAAAAGCTTCATTATATCAATTAATCTTTCCAGTTTTCCGCTGTTCATTTCTATCTCCATTTCTGCATAGCGCATAACTATCTTTCTTAGAAGGTATAAATGCTATAATTACTATAATAACCAAATCTTTCTTTGGTTATTATACTACTTCTTTTAATCCGTAACAACCAGTACACAGCCTATCTGTATTAAGCTGGATTACTCTACTTTTAAGACGAAGAAAAGGAGTATCGCTTTTACCCATGGTATTGCAATACTCCCCATATACACTGCCGTCCTGTTACTATATTACAGCCTCAGCTGCATTTTCTGCTTCCTCAGCTGCATTTTCATCTTCCTCTGCAGTGCCTTCCTCTTCACAATTGGCTTCCTGTTCATCCTCAGGCTCCAATTCCCTGTACTTTGCATCAGCAAAGAATACTTTGTCGGCGACTACCTCTGTGACGTAATGCTTATTCTTTTTTTCATCTTCCCACATTCTTGTGTGAATACTCCCCTGAAGGGCTACTCTGTGCCCTTTTGCAAAGTATTTACTTGCAAATTCAGCTGTTTTTCCCCAGACAACAATAGGTATAAAATCGGTTGACCTCTCACTTACACCTTTTCTTGCATCCCGGTCAACGGCTAATACAAATGACCCGACTGCTTTAACTTTTTTGGTTGTAAAACGAAGTTCCACATCCTTTGTCAATCTTCCTACCAGGCTGACATTATTCATATAATCCTCCTTTGCTCTTCTCTTAACAGAGCATGTTTATTTATTACCACCATTAACCACTCTGCGAGCATACAAGTTTTGCATTTGGAGGCTAGAATATCCTATGACAGAACTTAGGTAACGACTCCAAGGAGTAATTAATGACCAAGTAACCTGAATGTATTTTTACAGGGATAGAAAAGAGTTATTAATTCAAACATTGGGGTAAACACATAAACTTTTAATTTAACTAATAATTTGAAATGTGAGAATAAAGGCAGAAACGCCTGAATATTTTATAGCTTTAACATTATTATACATATTATGGTATTATTTGTCAATAGCTACGTTACAATTTATTACGCTTTTCCTTTCAATCAAGGACAAAATATTATTATTTAACAGACTCCAAAATAGAACAAAAAATTTTGTACTTTTCAAAACAATAATAAATGGGAAGATGGTCTGACCATTCTTCCCCATTTGTTTAATATCTAACAACTGTATAAAATAACCTATCGACTTAAATAATCATTGTTCCATCTGTCTACCTAAGAAGCCTGCTGCTGATTGTGCAAGTTTAGCTTCGACTTCTCCCATTTTTACGTTTGCATCTGTAGAAAGCATTATTACAGCTCCAATTGGATCACCCTCAGAAATTATAGGAGAAACAACCTGTGAGGTATACTTTCTTTCTCCGGTCTCATCAGCCAAAATTAAGATAGCTTTTTCCTCCGGAGACTTAATAAGTAAAGTCTGTTTTTCCTCGATTGTCTTCTCCACATCGCTGCTCAGTTGTTTCTCAAGAAATTCTTTTTTAGATGCACCTGAAACAGCAATAACAGTGTCCCTATCGGTAATACAAGTAATGTGACCGCTGGTCTTGTGAAGGGATTCAGCATACTGTGTAGCAAAATCGCTCAATTCACCGATAGGAGAATATTTCTTTAAAATGACCTCCCCTTCTTTATCGGTAAATATCTCCAGAGGGTCACCCTCTCTAATTCTGAGGGTTCTTCTTATTTCTTTCGGTATTACAACTCTTCCTAAATCGTCTATACGTCTAACTATTCCAGTTGCTTTCAAAATATATT
>JAEYNI010000226.1 GCA_023412635.1 Bacillota bacterium | reverse complement strand
GTACTTTAGAAGTTCTTTCAGCATATTAGTATTTCAGTTTATGCAACTAAATTTAGCACACTATATTGGAGATAGTTATGAAAATAAAAATAATGATAACTGATGATCAGCGGTTGATGCGGGAAGGGCTTAAAACCATACTTGATCTGGAACAGGATATGGAAGTTGTAGAATTGGCTGAAAACGGCAAAGACGCCCTGGATAAACTTCCGTCTGTGCAACCTGATGTAATGCTAATGGATATCCGGATGCCGGTAATGGATGGTGTTGAATGTACAAGACTTATAAAAAAGCAGTATCCTGATATTAAGGTAATAATCCTTACTACCTTTGATGATGATGAGTTTATTATTGATGCCTTAATAAATGGTGCTGCCGGTTATATTCTAAAGGATTTATCCTCCGAGAAACTTGTGGAAGCTATCCGTGATACATATAGAGGAAATTCCATAATGCAGCCTGAAATAGCCGCAAAGGTAATCTCCCATATTACAGGAACTGCTAAAGAGCATATTAATAACCCAACAACAGATACTGATGTTTCTGAAACTCAAAGTTCCTCAGATGACCTTACAGAACGGGAAAAGGCAGTTCTAAAATTGGTCGGAAAAGGTATGACCAATTTTGAAATATCCAAACAGCTGTACATTTCAGAAGGTACTGTTAAAAACTATATCAGCAGTCTATACAGCAAATTGCAGGTTAATGACCGGAGCAAGCTTACAATATACGCCATCGAACACAAATATATATGACTGAAGTCATACTCTGTCAGCCAAAAATCATTACCTCAGGCAGATGTGGAAAACCCTCCATGGAATTACAATATAAGCATAATCAAATTGTTCCCTGGAGGTTTCTATTATGCTAACAGTTTTAGAGATATTAATTATAGTATCGATTATTCCTGTAATTATATGGGCTTTGCTGCCTGTTAAACAGGTACCGCGCTTTCTGGATTTTATGCCTGCCGCTGGTGTAGCCTTTCTTATACTTCATCTTTTTATTGATAATGAAGCAGTAAAGCTACGCTTTGTTCCCCTATACATATTTACTATAACGCTGTTTCTTGTTACTCTTGTTAGGCTGTTCCGCCATAACCCCAATCAGCCGAAACATAGGATACTTGCAGGCATAGGCCGTATATTTGCGTTGCTTGCCTTGGCCTTATGTGTTATTTTCCCCACTGTTGTGCTCCCCTTTCAATCACTTCCCCAACCAACAGGTAAATATAACCTTGGTACTGTGGTTTGCGATTTAACAGATAATAATCGCGAAGAGGCCTTTACACCTGAAAGCGGAGATCCCCGTAGAATTGTAGTCCAGTTCTGGTATCCCGCAGAAACTGATATAAATAGTGAATACGGCGTTAGTAATGTACCCATTGCAAAGTCTCAAGACAGCTATCCTGTTTTAATATTCTCCCATGGTGCCTTCGGCGTCCGCAACAGTAATGCTTCTGCCTGCCGAGAGCTTGCAAGCCACGGTTATATTGTAGCAAGTATTGACCATACCTATCACTCCTTTTATACTGCTTTTTCTGATGGGAGTAAGGTCATAGTTGATACTAAATTTATTAACGATGCTTTAAACGCCTCCTCAGGAAAAATGGACCCACAAGAAGAATACACTGCCAGCCATGACTGGTTGAATTTGAGAACTGCCGACATTGAGTTTGTTATTGACAGTTTAAAGTCCGGTGATATAGGCGTAGCGGGTGAGTTGTTGAGTGGACATATGGATTTAACCAACATAGGCCTCTTTGGACATTCACTGGGCGGTGCTGCCTCTGCTCAGGTAACCAGGGATAGAGATGAAGTAAAAGCGGCTATTGTTATAGATGGTACCTTGCTTGGAGATATAGCAGGGCTTGATAGCAATAATAATGGAATTATTACAGATAAAGCTTTTACAAAGCCTCTGCTGCAAATGTATAATGGATCCTTCCAAAATCCCGAAGCAAAGAAGACCAGTTTTCTTCCGAACATTAATGCATATAATAATGCTACTGCCGCGGCTTACTCACTCTGCATCAAAGATTCGGGACATTTAAACTTTACAGACTTACCCAGAATTTCACCTTTCCTTTCAAAGATGCTGGGAATAGGTACAGTTGACTCTTATGAATGTATTAAGCTTGTAAATGATTACTCACTGGCCTTTTTTGACAAGCACCTCAAAGGGCAGCCCACCGAATTGCTGGATGGATCTATTTCCAATGATAAGGTAATATTTGAAACGGGGAATAAAACAAAATAGAAATCTCAAAAATTGCTAAAGAAATGGTGGATGAGGAAGGCTAAAAGACATGTAATAGAAATTGGTCGAAAAATTTGCCGCAATAAGCTATATAAAAATACTCTTTTTATCCAATTGAAGCTGACTTGAAGTCAAATGAATTATAAGTTCCTCAATAGCTGAAAGACTTGCAATGCTACATATTATGTATATCCAAAAGCCTGATAAATAATTGAAAAGAAAAAATGGAACCAGAAATAAAGTAATTCCAGCCACTTTATTTGACCAAGTATGGAGTATTGCAAACGTTTTATATTTTACCAGAACTATAGTTACTGAAATCAGTCTTATTATTAAAATCATTATAATCCATAAAACTATAAGATCAGGGAGTCTAATCAGCGGAGATAATCTGAAAAATAAAACTATTACCATTATCGTATCGGCAGCCGAATCAAGCCTTGCACCCAATTCACTGCAGGAGCCTGTTTTCCTGGCAATGATCCCATCCATAATATCACTGATTCCACAAATAAAATATATAACATAAAAGGTCAAACTAAGTGGCACGGTAAAGATTAAACTGAATGAAAGAATTATTCTGATAATGGATAAACAATTGGGAATTACCTTAATCAACTTCTACACCCTGCCTTCTTAGTTCATCTGAACAAACCTTCTCCCGCTCCCTGCTACTTTTAATTTGTAAAAGTAAGAACAAGTTTGATACATTCTCCTTCATCAATTATTTCATTATTATTTAGATCACTGATTGCTACTAGATAAATATCCTCCAAAGGAAGTTCATCAAAGGAATATTCAGTAAATTCAAACGTATCAGTATCATACATCTGCAGTTTATCTATATTCCAGGATGTATCTATAATACTATTTTCATCCTCATCTATTAATGTTAACCTACTGTCATCGTCATCACTATAAAATAAATAGTGGTGACCTTCATTTATTATGTACATACATATTTAGAATTTTCCAGGTTACTGAATAATATTATACCGTATTTATGCATAACATTTCCATTAAAATAACCTCCAGCTGAAAAAATCTTATCCTTACACCTTTAACATAACACTCCAAGTCTGAATATTATGTATAAACAACATATTTGGAGTGAGATATTATGTTAATTATTCCGTTAGTAACTAACAATGCTGTAACTTTTAACCTCTGGTTTTCAATTTTTCTTATTACAATTTTTGTAGTGGCTCTGGCAGGTCCGATATTATATGAACATATCTCTTCCTGGCTTTCTTATAAGCTGGCTGCAAGAAGGTATTACCGTGCTGCCGCAAAAGACTACTCTCAGCAAAGAGACGACGATGACGGCGGAGGTACCATTGACGAACTGATTAGTACCGCCGGCTACGCCTATAATCCACAAAAAGATATCTTCTTTTCAACAATGTATGCCTGGCAGAGAAAAATGGGCTACTGCAGGTTATATGATGAGGCAGCAGCTCCCCTTGGTATGATAATAGACAGCGAGCCCATACGCTTTTCCTACGGAGGAAAGCGCTGGTTGATTGAATTTTGGAAGGGACAGTATGGTATGACTACCGGTTGTGAATTAGGGGTATATTCCAGTACTTGGCCTGATCTCAATATTCCCGGCGTTTTCGACGGTACCTTCTATTCCTGCGCAAGCAATAAAGATAGATTGAACATGGGATTTATTCTGTATAAAAACGGCGAAAAGATAATGACTAGAAAGGGTAAACACTGGTGGCTGACTGGTTTTAAACTTGGAGAATTCTCCGAGCCCTCAGAGCTGTCAATGGATGTATATATAACCCTTAAAAGCCGTGGAATGAGAGATGCCTTCCTTCAGAGTCTGAGAAAAGAAGGATATACAGAAGAGCATTTTGAAGTTCGAAGAACCACCGTAGCATTACATTATGACAACCCCCATACAAGGCAGCCTTACACCAGGTCTGCTACTACCGATAAACTCATGCTTGCGCAGTTAAAGCGAAATTGTGAGATATATCAAACTCTTACCAAGGGATTTACAAGCTTGAAGGATAAGGTTTTAGCAGTTAAAGAAGGGTCTCCCGAAGTATATACAGAGTTGTTCAAAATAGGTAAACCTGCTTCGGTTTTCAGCGTTTTCGATAAGATCAAGGGGTATCTGAACTTTGATGCTGGTGATAATTAGTACTCGAGTGAGGTGAAATATATGAATAAATTAGATAAAGTCACTCGTGTGTATAACAGGTCAGATATAATTCCCTTCGACGATTCCTCCAGATTTGTTTTTATGAGTGATTGTCACAGGGGGGATGGAAGCTATTCCGATAACTTTTTAAATAACAAAAACATTTTTTACTCTGCTTTAACCCAGTATTATCACAACAACTATACCTATATTGAGCTTGGAGATGGTGATGAGCTTTGGGAAAACAAGCGGCTTTCGGACATAATGCAGATTCATAAGGATGTCTTTAGCCTCATGTCCAAATTTCATTCAGACCGGAGACTATACATGTTGTATGGTAATCATGATATTGAAAAACGAAATTATAAATATGTAGAATATAATATTCGGCGCTATCACGCGCAAAGAGAACAGGAAGACCCCTCAATATTCAATAGTGTAAAAATGCATGAAGGTTTGGTTTTAAAACATAATGAGTCAAATGATAAAATCCTTCTTATTCACGGTCATCAGGTTGATACGCTCAATAGCACTCTTTGGAGGCTGAGCAAGTTTCTTGTAAGGTACCTGTGGAGACCGCTGGAAACCATAGGAGTTAAAAATCCTACAAGTCCGGCCAAAAATTATAAGAAGAAAATATCAATTGCAAAATCACTTAGCAAATGGGTCGTAAAAGAGAAGCACATACTCATTGCCGGACATAACCACAGACCTTCTTTTCCCGACGTAGGTCAGGTTCCATATTTTAATGACGGCTGTTGTATTCATCCCCAAGCCATAACTGCTATCGAAATAGCAAGTGGTAACATTTGCTTGGTCAAGTGGAGTGAAAAAGTTAAAAATGACGGTACACTGTACATCGCACGGGATATACTCGGAGGACCAAACAGACTGCAGGATTACTTTAATTGGCTGAATAAGCAATAAAACGCTTTGTAAGGTATTTCAATATAATAGAGCAGCTACAATCTTAATTATAGAAGTTAAGATTGTAGCTGCTTCTTTCATTCCATTTAAAGTAATCAAGTTCTTATTCATTTTTCAAAATAGTCAGTTCTTATTCATCGAATCGTCACATTCCACTTATAAAATAAAAATGTCAAATCACAGAAGGAGGTAACATATATGCACAATAAAAAATTAAAATATAAATTTACTTATGTTCTACTAGCAATGCTAATAAGTGTTTCATCATTAACCGCATGTACAGTAAAGGATTCATCTGCCGTTGGAAATTTAGATTCTGCGGCTTCCGGGCAGACTGAAGTCAATGGGACAGAAACCACGTCCGGCTTAACCCAGACAGTCGCTTCAACTGCAAAAACAGATATATCGGTAGATTATGAAGCCGAGGATGAGGACTCCGACTGGAGCACCACCGGCTCAACAAGCATATCACTGAAATCAGATTCCATAACTTATGAGGGTAATGGAGTAGCGGTTCAAAATAACATTGTAACAATTAAAGCAGCCGGAACGTATATTATAAACGGAACAATACGTAACGGTCAGCTACGTGTGGATACCGATGATAAAGCTCCCGTTAGACTTGTTTTAAACGGAGCAAATATAACCAGCCTGGATAGTGCTCCAATCTATATTACCAAAGCTAAAAAGGCTGTAATCGTTCTGGCGGAAGGGACTAAAAACAGCTTAACCGACAGCAAGACATATACTGTTGAAGATAAGGAAGCAGACGAACCCAATTCAACAATATTCTCTAAATCGGACCTGACAATTAACGGTACAGGTTCCTTAACTGTAAATGCAAACTATAAAAATGCTATAACAAGTAAGGATGAACTAAAAGTCATGAGCGGCAATATAACAGTGAATTCAGCAGGTGATGGCATCAGAGGCCGGGACTTTGTTGCAATAAAAAATGGTGTGGTAAATATCAATTCTCAGGAAGATGGAATCAAATCAAACAATGACGAAGATGCAGAAAAAGGCTTTGTCTTGA
>JAEYNI010000155.1 GCA_023412635.1 Bacillota bacterium | reverse complement strand
AGGTGCTAAGAAGAACCCTTTTTACAGAGTAGTAGTTGCTGATTCAAGATACCCAAGAGACGGTAGATTCATTGAAGAAATAGGTACTTACAATCCTGTTGTTGAGCCAGCTCAGGTTAACATTGATGCTGAAAAAGCTCAGAAATGGATTAAGAATGGTGCACAGCCTACTGATACAGTCAAGTCACTTCTCAAAAAGCAGGGTATAATCGGTTAATTCGGTTAACGGGACAATAATGGAGGTTAGTGCTAACCTCCAATAGTACCTTTGCCGGCTTAGGAGGTTAGCTTGAAAGACTTCGCTAAAGCTCGTCTTCCAAACTAACTTATGAATTTATGGCCGTGCGAAATATCCAAAGTATTGTTAATGAAAACTATTTACAAATACTTAGTGTTTACAATACTTTGAAAGCGCACATGGCCAATTAACCTCCTTTATTCGCCTTATAACGGATATGGGAAACATTTTCATAAACATTTTGTGGCCGCTTTATCGGCTCATGGAGGTTAATATGCAAAATATATATGTTATTTTATCCGCGACTCCTACAATTATGGGGAAGTTTATAAGGATTTTTACCAGAAGTTCCTTCAATCATTCATCCATAAGCTTGAGCGAAGGCTTGGAAGAAATGTACTCCTTCGCTCGTTATAGAGCATCAAACCCATTAGTTGGAGGCTTTGTAAAAGAGTTTCCACAAAGACTCTCTCATGGCAGGGAATTTGATGATGTTTATATAAAAGTATATAAGATCCCAGTAACAGAAAATCAATTTGAGGAAATAAAAAGATTTATCTACAGTATCAGAGATGACCAGGAGGAGAACATTTATAACACTCTGGCAGCATTAGGTGTAGTCATTGGATACAGATTCAACACCTATAAGGCTTATACCTGCTCTGACTTTGTTGCCCAATCCCTTTTAAAAGGACATATTATCCAGGACAATCATATAACTAGAAACATTGTACCTGATGAAATGCAGAAGTTTTTGGACAAGTATACTGTTTTCTGTGGTTGTTTAAAGAACTATAAACCTATAAGTCACTCGGAAATTGAGTCTGGCAGCTTTTATATCAAACTGGGTTTTATCAAGGAAATGGCTAACACCTTTAATCATTTCTACAACTTGTTAAAAAGAAATAATATGGCTAGCTAATTATATGCATTGCCCAATAAAACAAAATATTTTTAGAATAGGTGAGCCGTAACTGTTCATAATTAGTTACGGTTTATATATTATACTCACTGATTTATATGAAAATTAATATAATAAATTGTATTGATTATTTAAACCGGAGGTTGAAACAAATGGATTTAATAAAATTAATGCTAAGCTTAGGCAATGCAGTTCAAAAAAACGATGTTGCAAAAGGTTGTCTGTTAGGTAGCGCAACTGCGATTGGAACTGGAGGAGCAGTATATATTGTAAAAAAACTACTTGAAAAAAAGAAGGAAGAAGGTTTGAACATTAATATCGATAAGGGCTAGTATACATTAAGAAAAAGACAAATAAAATTGATATTATAAATCGATATTATTATTTAAAGCATCCAGACGTTATAACTATACTGGATGCTATTGTTTTTTCATTCTCAATTAAATTTGATAGGGCCTAAAACAGCTTGTATTTAGGTTTTTCTTCATCAAACAGCCAATATCTGAGCCAATCATCAAATATAATAGCTCCGAGGCTTATAAAAATCCAAAGTATTCCATAATAAAGACATATTTGTCCTTGAAGATTGAAGGGTAAATTACTGTAATCCCATATATTCAGCTTTAGCCATACATTTAGAATCAGCCCAGATACGTATTCCACAGTGGTAACCAAAACAGCTGATACAATACCTTGCAGCCATAAGGGCATTATCCAGGTGAATAATTCATTTATTAGCCCTATAAGTACAAAACAGGTTCCACCCACAATAATCATTGGCCATGCAGAATATCCATTATACATACGTTCAAGAAAATAGTAAAAGAAACCTCCGATTGCAAATAGAATAAGCAGCTTTAAATACTTCATATTTTCGAACCCCCCACATATTACACCATTTTAACCTATAATATACTATGCTTTTATTTATAACTGGGTGCTATAATGAGTATTATGTAAACAAACAATCCAATATTGACTGTAAGAAGTTTTGTTGTCAGTAGTAGCCCATTGTACCTTCAGTGCATATGATATTGATATATGCCTATGGGAGGTATAAATTGATGTTTGATAAAATCAAAAATTTTTTTAAAATTATCTTTGTTAGAAGGGTTCTTCGATATATGGAACGAGATCCTGAGGAAAGCATACCCGCAATTTTAAAGTGGATAGAGAAATTTGACAAAACTGAAAGTGTCAAGCGACAAGTAAGAACTTTCAGAACTGCTATTGAGAATAAAGAGGGTAATTGGTACAAGTTTGTGAAAAGTTTGTGGACTGATATAGATAAAGGGGTACGTAAAAAGGTATTTGAAAATCTTGTCATCAATTCCACTATAATAGGTAGTCCAAAACAAGACAGAATAAAGGAAGCTAACAATTGTAATATCCCATGGACTATATTAATGGACCCTACAACCGCATGCAATCTGAATTGTACTGGCTGCTGGGCAGCTGAGTACAAAAGTGGACTGCAAATGAGTTATGATTTATTGAATAGCATCATAACGCAGGCGAGAGAAATGGGTATTTATACCTTTATATTTTCAGGTGGAGAGCCTCTGGTGAGGAAAAAGGATATAATCCGTTTGTGTGAGGAGAATAAAGACTCTATTTTTTTAGCCTTTACAAATGGCACACAAATAGATGAAGAATTTGCTAATGAGATGCTTCGTGTGAAGAATTTCATTCCTGCCATCAGTATCGAAGGCTTTGAAAAAGAGACTGATGGCAGGAGAGGTACAGGTGTATATAATCGCGTCACAGAAGCAATGAAAATACTAAAAAGCAAGAAGCTCCTGTTCGGAATATCTTGCTGCTATACCCGTGAGAACACTGAAACTGTAGGAAGCGAAGAGTATTTTGATAAAGTGATTTCACTTGGCGCAAAATTTGCATGGTTTTTTACCTATATGCCTATAGGAGCTTGTGCTCCAACTGAACTGATGGCTACTGCTGAACAGCGGAAATTTATGTATAGGCAGATACGGAGCTTTAGATCCACAAAACCAATTTTTACGCTGGATTTCTGGAATGACGGAGAATATATCGGAGGGTGTGTGGCTGGAGGAAGGTATTATGTCCATATCAATGCAAATGGAGACATAGAGCCCTGTGCATTTATACACTATTCTGATTCAAATATCCGGGAAAAAACCTTGTTGGAGGCATTAAAATCACCTCTATTTATGCAATATTACAAGAATCAGCCCTTTAATGAAAATCATCTGAGGCCTTGTCCTTTGCTGGATAATCCCGACAGACTCGTAGATATGGTTATACTCTCCGGAGCAGCCTCAACAGATATGAAAACTCAAGAGAATGTAGAAGAGCTGGCGGAGAAATGCAGGGAGGCGGCTGACAACTGGGCACCTGTTGCTGAAAAATTATGGCACAGAGAAGATAATTGAGCCGCACTTCGCTGCCTTGCAGCTCGTACCGGACGTGTTATTAACAAAAAAAGCTTTATTGAAAAATCTTTTTTTGTTATAACTATTAAGGAAGATAATAGTGCCGCAATTACCCGCAAATCCTTGCGGATAATTGCCGGGCTATGCTATACTATTACCAAACTAATCCAATACTGTCTGGGAATATTTTTCTATGCAAGTATTGGCGATACGAAGATATATTTAGGAGGGTACACAGTTTATATGGATAGCATGGCTAAACTCAATTTTTGGCTAGAAAGTGATTACTTTGATCAAGACACTAAAAATGAACTTATATCAATAAAAAATGATCCCAAGGAAGTTGAGGATCGTTTTTATAAGAATCTTGAATTTGGAACCGGTGGCCTGAGAGGAATAATAGGAGCCGGTACTAACAGAATAAATATTTATACTGTCAGAGTTGCTTCACAGGGCTTGGCAAACTATATAAAGCAGCTCGGAAAACAGGACAAGGGAATTGTTATTGCTTATGATTCCAGATTCATGTCCCCTGAGTTTTCTCTCGAGGCAGCCAAGGTATTCTGCGCCAACGGAATAAAGGCGTACCTTTTTGATGAGTTACGGCCTACACCTCAGTTGTCATTTGCTGTCAGATACTTAAAAGCGGCTGCGGGAATTGTTGTTACAGCCAGCCATAATCCTAAACAGTATAATGGTTACAAGGTTTATGGTGACGATGGCGGACAGCTGTCCTTGGACGGTTCCAATGCTGTTATTGACGAAATTAATAAATTGTCTGATATCACAAAAATAAATACCATGTCGAAGGAAGCCGCTATAGAAAAGGGCCTACTTGAAATAATAGGCAGCGAGGTTGATGATGCCTATATTGCTATGCTCAAGACGCTGCAGGTCAACAAGGATGCTGTCTCAAAGGTTGCTGACACCTTTAAAATTGTATACACACCTCTTCATGGGGCAGGAAACAAGCCTGTACGCAGAATTCTATCTGAAAACGGCTTCAAAAATGTTCTGGTTGTTAAGGAGCAGGAACTTCCTGATTCACAATTTACAACTGTAAAATCTCCAAATCCTGAAGAAAGATCAGCTTTTGAACTCGCTATTAAACTTGCTTCCGAAAATAATGTGGATCTCATTATCGGAACTGATCCTGATAGTGACAGAGTCGGTGTAGTAGTCAGGA
>JAEYNI010000138.1 GCA_023412635.1 Bacillota bacterium | reverse complement strand
CTAAAATTAATGGATATAATATTGTTGATTTCTACACCGATGTAAAAACAGGTGCTTACAGCTATCTGAGAAATGAAATGACTAGGCTCAAAAATGATATTTCTTCAGGAAGGATAAAAGGAATAGTTTCTAAGGAAATATCTAGAACTTCACGAGATATTTTAGATATTATTGAATTAAAAAGAAGCCTTGTAGCTCAAGGGGCTTTTTTTATTTCAATTAAGGAAGGTTACGATAGCAGAACTGATGACGATGAGTTTCTCCTTGTTATACATGCTGGCTTGGCACAGAAGGAAAGAAAGACAACAAGCTCAAGGGTTAAGATAACTCAGTTGATTAAGGCAAATGAGGGCAAAACTAATGTTGCAAAACCTGCTTTTGGTTATAAGCTATCAGAGGATGGCCAACACCTGGTTGTAAATCATGAGACGGCGGAGATTTACAAATTAATTGTTGATAAATTTCTCGAAGGCTGGGGGAGACTTAAAATATGTAAGTATCTGAATTCCCAGAGAGTGAAGACCAGTCGTGGTGGGAATAATTGGACAACTAACTCAATAACAACTATTCTGACCAATCCTGTATACCTGGGAATAAACATGTATAATGTCACATTAACCGTCAGAGATAGCACAGGAAAAGCCAAAAGAATGGTAAGACCTCAGGAACAATGGGTAGTTCGCGAAAACACTCATCCTGCGCTGATCTCCAAGGACAGATTTGATAGAATTCAACAAATAGTGCAGGAAAGAAAAGAGAAGGACAATAAAGAGTGGAGCTGCACAAAGAAATATCTGTTATCTGGTTTACTTTACTGTTCTTCCTGCGGAAGCAAGCTATTTGGAGGGAAGATTCCCAAAAATTATGCTAAAGCCAGACCTAAAGCAGACAGGACAGACGATGATTACTATTTCTATTATTTTGACAAAAAGATAACCGGTACATGTTCAAATAAGGTCTCTAATTACACAATGGGAATTGTTGATGACAAGGTAATGGAATCCATTAAAGGGTTGTTTACAAATAATGATATTATTGACGACAGAATAAAGCAAAAACAATATATCTATGATCTGAAGCTGGAAAAAGAGAAGAAAGAGCGTGAGACAGTAAAGGATAAGCTTGAGAGTACTAATTCAGCAGTAAAAAAACAACAAGTAGCCTTTGAAGCTGATGCCATAACCCTGGAAGAGTATAAGGTAAGACTTTATGAACTTAGAGCACAAAATTCAAAACTGGAAAAAAGGCTTCTTGAGCTTGATCAGAAATTACAGAAGGTAGATAATCTTGAAGATAGATATTTCCAGATAAAAGAAAAAGTAAAGGGCTTCATTCATAATATAAACAATCTCAATTACGAGCTTAAAGAGGAAATAATAAGAAAAATTATAAGGAAAATCATAATAAGTGATGACTATAGCCTCTCATATGAATTTACCTTTGAGGAATAAAATCTTTGAATTTATCATTATCTTTTTATGATATAATATCTTTAACTAAAAATATTGGAGGTGAATAGATGGAAGATAAAACTTTTCAGCTATTAACAAAAATGTATAATGAGTTTGTAGGTAAGTTCGATAAAATTGAAGGCAGATTAAATGGATTTGACAGTAAATTCGATAAAATCGAAGGCAGATTCGGTACAGTTGAAAAAGAAATAAAAGAGATAAACACAAGATTAACAAAAATCGAATTTTGTTTAGAAAATGAAGTAAAGCCTGATATCAAAGCTTCTTTGGAGGGTTACCAGATGGTATATGAGAAGTTGACTGAGCAGGAAAAAGCCATTGAAATTATCAATAATAAGCTTGAAAGACAGGATGTTGAGATCACCGTTATAAAGGGCGGTAAAAAAGAAATACTATAATTTTAACTCTCTCAAATAATATCTAAACTGTCTATTCTCTAGGACAGGACAAGCCCAACGTACATTTAGAAAAACATGAATTCAGGCCCGCCTAGCTGAGTAATAATGACCTTTGCCAGCTTTGCATTCGGACGTGCAATTTTAACAGGATACTGTAATTTTTTTTCATAAACCCACATATTAATTATCCCTCGCTTCCTATTTCCCACGGCCAAGGATTGTCAATCCATCTCCATGTAGATAAGTCATTATCCATATGATCGATTGTTATTGGACCATACATTCTGGTGTAATCTGATACAGCTTTGTGTTTGAGTTCACGGTACTGCTTAAAGTATGCCAGGGCAGTACGATCATTTGGATGAGTATTTAAGAACAGTCCAATTTCTACAAGTGCAAATTCATATGCTTGAACTACCATTAGAAGCTTTTCACGGTCAGAAAGCTTTTGCATTGCATGGACGTTAGCATTTGAATTCATTAAATTGCTTACGCCACCAACATTCCCTTCGTTGACGCCGCCAACATTACTGTTCATGTAACTTTCCACGTTGCCAGTCATATTATTCATCACCTGTTACCTCCTCCTAAAAAGGGCTTATCCAGGCTTGGGAATAGTGTGCCTCTGTCCATTCCGTCAAAGACGTCATAGGGTGTTTCCCATTCTTGTTGTCGAACATAAGCCATAGCAAGAGCCATTTTGGGACATGCTGAAGAATCCCTTTCATTAGAATCAGTATATTGACTATATGGATTGTCAAATTCAGTCATATTTTTCTCCTTTCCAATCTGTAAAAATATACTTATATATTCAGAATATGAGGCTACGGAGAATAGGGTTACATAAAATTTTAGAACTGGAATTATTGAAAACGGTAGAATTAATAGTTGATAAGTACCTCTGAAAAATAAAAAAATATTTATGTGGACTGGCATTTTTTCTTTGTATTTATCATAGATTAGAAAGGTACACTATTTTTGAGTTGATAAAAATGTGCTGTACTCAGTACATAACTCGAAATGAATAGGGGGTGCCTTGCTTGATAGATACTCTATTTTCAGCCATCATTGACGGTCTTCAAAACTTATTTCTCATGCTGGGCTACGTATCAAATGTAAATTCCTTCCCACAGCCACTAAACACTGAGGAGGAACAGTACTACGTTGAGGCATACAGAAACGGAAATGAGGAAGCAAGAAATATACTAATTGAGAGAAACTTGAGGTTGGTTGCACATATTGTAAAGAAATACGGTTCGTGTGGCAGTGACAGTGATGATCTTATCTCTATAGGTACCATCGGCTTGATTAAAGCCATATCTACATTTAACATGGATAAGGGAACAAGACTGGCTACTTACGCTGCCAGGTGCATAGAAAATGCAATTACTCCATTGCGGAAGCAAATATACAGTACAATTAAAAGCGTATACTTGCAAAGCTAAGGCTGAGAGGGGTTTTAGCTTAAAACCTGCCAAATGCAATTTCAATATCCAACTGCATTTTATATTTCCAACTTTATCTTATATTCAAATGATAGGTTACTAGTATTTATTCGAATTTGTACTGGCAGCAAATTCATATGTATATAGCAGAGAGTGCTGGTTATTTGACACATTAGGATATAGGATTTCTATCTTATATTCTATATTTTATGAGACCGAAGGAGGCTCGGAGAGTAAATATGGTTCTTCAAAATTATAGTCTGAGGGTTGATTATCCTGAAACAAATGAAGAAATACTTTTACTAAAGAGGATATTAGGAACAGAATACCTCAAATTAGTAAAGGAATATATCAGTAATCTGGACATTCGCGCCAGTCAGAAAAGGGAAATTACTGAATTCATTACAAATAGTATCAAAAGAACATATGCAAAGTTATAAATCAAATTTGAAATATTTATTTAGAAGTCAGCTTCATAATTTATGTAGAAGTCAGCATGCAATAATTAGTAAAATAAGGATACTGTGCGCCATAGTAATTATACTCTTATGAGCTTTGTGTATAACTGGCTTCCTATGGTACGCCTGGCTGGGAGGAACTACAAATGGAAAAAAACATATCACCTCAAATGTACACTATGAAAGTACCTGACGGACATAATATAAGTGTATACAGCTGGAATGAAGTGGAAAAGCCGGAGGCCGTCCTGCAGATATTCCATGGAATGGCCGAGCATGTCGGAAGATACCACAGGTTTGCAAGGTTTCTGAATAGTAATGGAATAATAGTTATCGGCAATGACCACAGAGGACACGGAAGAACTGCCCAACAAAACGGGATACTCGGAGTAATAGGAAAAAATGGCTTCA
This sequence comes from Bacillota bacterium, assembly GCA_023412635.1. GTDB lineage: Bacteria > Bacillota > Clostridia > Acetivibrionales > DSM-1351 > Ruminiclostridium. The sequence goes on along the minus strand of JAEYNI010000138.1, from coordinate 2,156 downwards.
ATAAAATTGTGGAAGATGAATATATGCTTACAAAACAGCTAAAGCAGCAGTATAAAGATATACCTGTTTATATTTTGGGGCATAGCATTGGTTCTTTCGTGGGGCAGGAGTATATTACAAGATACGGAAGCGAAATTGCAGGTATAACTCTTTCAGGTACAGCTGCACAGGTTGGGACCGAAGTCAGGTTGGGAAAACTCCTGGCAGCCATACAGGCCAGGCTGGCGGGAGAAGAAAAACCAGCAAGGCTGATTGAACTACTGACTTTTGGTACCTATAACAAAAGAGTAGTAAAGCCCAAAACCCCATTTGACTGGCTCAGCCGTGATGAGGCAGAGGTAAGGAAGTATCTTGATGATGAGTACTGCGGTTTCACATGCTCAGCAGGATTCTACTACTATTTTTTCGATGGGCTACAGAATTTATATAAAGAAAGTAAACTTGGAGGTATACCTAAAAACCTTCCTGTTTATATTCTTGCCGGACAGGAGGACCCTGTGGGTGATTACGGAAAAAAGACTGGAAAATTATATGGTATAATGTGTGATCTTGGTCTCACAGATTTAAATATGAGGCTATATAGAGAAGCACGACATGAAATACTAAATGAAATTAACAGACAGGAAGTAAGCGAGGATATCCTGGTTTGGATAAAAAGCCGTTTGAATTCCTGAGTTAGATTATAAATATTAGTAGAATTAATAGGAGAAAAAATGATTTTTTTTGATTTGGATGGTACATTATTAGACCATAAACTGTTTGAAATAGCATGTAGCAGAGTAAATGAATCTCCGAAGGACTGCTACTATATTGGAGATGATTTAAAAACAGATATACTGTCCTGTAGAGAAATAGGTATGCATGGAATTTGGCTTAACAGAAACAATGAACAATTAGATTCCTCTGATATAAATATGATTAGTACTCTAAAAAATTTAAAAGTATTTTAAATAAAGAATAAAGTAATAATAACCGATAAACCCCATATTACTAGAGTAAGAGCTTTGTAATCCGGGGTTTTTTTATGAAGGTGGCAATTTACTCACGCAAGAGCAAGTTTACCGGTAAGGGTGAAAGTGTTGAGAATCAGATACAAATGTGTAAAGAACATGCTTTTAAGTTTTTTAACTGCGTTGATGAAGATTTCGAGATATATGAAGATGAAGGCTTCTCGGGAGGGAATACCGACCGCCCTAGATTTCAGCAAATGCTTCAGGATGCGAGAAATAAAAGGTTTGAAACAATTATTTGTTACAGACTGGATCGGGTGAGCAGGAATGTCTCTGATTTCTCGCAGCTGATTGATAAGCTGGAGAGACAGGGTATTAACTTTGTATCTGTAAAGGAGCAGTTTGATACAACTAAGCCAATGGGCAGGGCTATGATGTATATAGCCTCTGTTTTTTCACAGCTGGAAAGGGAGACTATAGCTGAAAGAATACGAGATAATATGCTTCAGATGTCAAAGACCGGAAGATGGCTGGGAGGGACAACACCTACAGGCTTCCGGTCGGAAATGGTAATAAGCCGTGAGGCCAGCGGGCGGGAAATCAGGAGTTATAAGCTGGTGGTTGTACCTGAGGAAGCAAATCTCGTACAGCTTATATTTAACAAATATATCTTGTTCAAATCAATTACCAAGGTGGAAAAGTACTTGGCTCAAAACAGAGTGAACACCAAAAACGGGGTGGTATTCGGAAGATTTTCCATCAGGTTTATACTTTCCAATCCTGTCTATGCCATAGCAGATGACAAGCTTTATGAGTACCTGAGCTCGAATAATTACGAGATTTATTCCGAAATAGAAGAGTTTAACGGTATTAATGGGCTTATGGGCTACAACAAGACGAGACAGAACGCAAGCAGTTCCAGTGAGAGATATCGAAAGAGTGATGAATGGATACTTGCAGTGGGGTTGCACACCGGTCTCATACCCAGTGAAATATGGATAGAAGCTCAGGAGCAGCTTTCGAAAAATAAATCAAAAGCGTATAGAAAAGTAAAGAGTAATACAGCGCTTCTGTCTGGCCTTCTCAAGTGTGCAGGCTGCGGCAGTTATATGCGGCCAAAAGCAAGCAGGAGGCTTAGCCCAAGTGGTGAACCTGTGTTTTACTATATATGCGAGCTGAAGGAGAAAAGCCTGAAGGCGCAGTGCA
>JAEYNI010000318.1 GCA_023412635.1 Bacillota bacterium | reverse complement strand
TCCATTCTCTGGAATGTTCTATTTGACCTTCCAGCCTCTTCATTACATGAGTATACACATCAGACTCAATCTCCCCCTCCAGGCTCTGCCACTTCCTCTTCAGCTCTTCAGCCTGTTCCGCACCTTTAAAATGGGTATTGTAAATGTATTGTATCAATGTCTCCCCTGATTTTAAACGATGGTCATATGGAACATGGTGGAAGAACAGAAGTAATTCTTCAGGACACCTTTCAAAGCTTTCATATACTTCTGCTACTTCCTTGTGATATTGTCCGGCGTAACCTGTCCCGTTTTTAACAGTTCTGTCAACACCTATTCCGCTGATGTCAGCCCTGTGGTAAGTACCCCATCTGTCGTATTCGTACCCGTCAACATTAGGTCCGTAATGGTGGTTTGGATTAACAAACCAGCCAATTCCCAATGGTGAGGTATAGTTTTCATATGTTCTCCAGGAACCAAGAAGCATCTCCTTGATAGTAGCAACCAAAACTTGATTGTTTGAAAAAGTCAGTCTTATCCACTCTTCTGCTATTTCCTCAGCGGTCGAATCAGGATTCCAGGCCAATCTGGCATACCCGAAGGTGTTGGCCTGAGCCAGTTGATGCCCCGTCCAGTTGGTATCAGCTCCGATATTTGTAACAGCTGCGAAGCCTCCCAGATTATTGTTGAACACTTCCCTGCTGATTATTTTCTTTATGGTTGTACCCTTACCCTTTGCGCAGGTATCAAACTCCAATATTTCCTTCCACATAGGCACAAGATAGCATAAATGCTTTTGTTGTCCGGTGTATTCCTGTGTAATCTGTAGCTCCAATACCTGATTTGTATTTGACAAGCCGCCTATGAGCGGGGATACAGGTTCACGCACCTGGAAGTCCATAGGACCATGTTTGATCTGAAGCATTACATTCTCGGCAAACGAACCGTCAAGAGGCATAAAGTGGTCATATGCCGCCCTTGCTCTGTCTACGGTGTGATCTCTCCAATCCTGCTGACAATTGTAAACAAAGCATCTCCAGATAACTTTCCCGTTATAAGGTTTTAAAGCCTCTGCCAGCATGTTTGCGCCATCTGCATGAGTGCGTTGGTAAGTAAACGGGCCCGGCCTTCCTTCAGAATCTGCCTTAACAAGGAAGCCTCCAAAGTCAGGTATATTTGAATAAATGTATTCAGCTTTGTCTTTCCACCACTGACGCACCTTTTTATCCAAGGGGTCTGCAGTGTCAAGATCTCCCACCGAAAGAGGGCTGGCGAAATTTACACTCAGGTAGAGCTTTATACCATAGCTCTTAAATATTTCATTCAGCTTAACTACATCCTTGATATACTTGTCGGTTATAAGAAGCGTTTCGAATTTATGCACGTTAACATTATTGATAGCTATGGCGTTTATACCGACTGAAGCCATTAGCCTTGCATAATCGGTAATTCTCGAAAGGTTTTTGATTATTATGTTGTTCTTAAAGAAAATGGACTTGCCTGCATAACCTCTTTCGATACTTCCGTCAATATTATCCCAATGGTTTATCATTCTTAACTGATTAACAGGATTCTCAATCCTCGGAAGAGCATCTATAGCTGTTCCAGTCTGAATCAGCCTTAGCAAACTGAATATCCCATACATCAGCCCTCTATCTGTTTGTCCGGCAACCAGCAACCTTTTGCTGTTCTGTTCAGTTATAAGCTTTATAATAAAGCCCTCTTCCTCCAGCTGGCCTTTCTCCTTTTCAACCAACCCTTCGAGTTCCTTATTCCCGGCAACAGTACCCATAAGCAGTCCGGCAGTCTTTGATGAGCCCTCCGAAACAGCAGGCTTTATTCCAAGAATTCCTGCTAAACCTTTCTTTAGCTCCTCAATAGCATTCTGAATAATTATTGTGTTTTCACCAACAGAAATTTCCAAAAACAGATTTTTGTAATCATTTAATAATGTTTTGTTTTCAAGCTTATAATATTTTAGCCAGCACCTGTACATGGAAGTGCTTTTTGGACTGGTCGAAACGGTATATTCGCTCATATGCTTCCTCCCGGGATGTATTTCCTTCTATTATTATTTTCATCTTATATTAACGCTAATGCTGTTTACAGCTTTTTTAGCTTTGTAATAGCTTCCCAAAGTCCATTTAAATAAGTTATTCCTAAAGCTCTGTCATATAAACCGTAACCGGGTCTGGCCTTTTCTCCCCATATCATTCTTCCGTGATCGGGACGAATGTACCCCTTGAATTCTATGTCGTGGTACGCTTTCATGATTTCAAACAGGTCAAGCGAACCATCTGATGACAGATGTGAACTCTCATGAAAAACCTTATCTCCAATAAACTTTACGTTTCTTACATGTCCGAAATGGATTCTGCCCATACTTCCGAAATGTCTAATAATTTCAGGGATATTATTGGCTGGATTTGCCCCCAGTGAACCACTGCAAAGAGTCAAGCCATTATAAGGACTGTCTACCAGCTTTACCAGTCTGTCCAGATTCTCTCTAGAGGTCACTATTCTCGGCAGGCCAAATAGTGACCACGGCGGATCATCTGGATGTATGGCCATTTTTACATCGACCTCCTCGCATACCGGTATAATGTTTTCTAGGAAATACTTTAGATTTTCAAACAGCTTTTCCTCGTCCACACTCTTATATCTTTCAAGAGTATCCTTCAGCTCTGCCAATCTTTCAGGCTCCCAGCCCGGAAGTATAAAACCGTTTGAATTTGTAGCCATATCTTCAACCAGCCTAATCGGGTTTATATCCTTAACAACATTGTGATCATAGAAAAGTGCTTCAGAGCCGTCAGCAAGCTTATGGGCCAATTCGGACCTGAGCCAGTCGAATACCGGCATAAAGTTGTAGCAGATGACCTTAACTCCCGCTTTCCCCAAGTTTCTAATACACTGCTTGTAATTTTCTATATACCGGTCCCTTGAAGACAAGCCAAGCTTGATATCCTCATGAATATTTACACTTTCTATTACCTCCAGCTCAAGACCTGCCTTCTCAACAGTGTCTTTAAGAGCCAGAATTTTTTCAAGGGGCCAGACCTCACCCACAGGTACATCGTACAGTGCTCCAACCACTCCGGTAACACCCGGAATCTGCTTGATCTGCTCCAGTTTAACGCTGTCGTCCTTTTCTCCGAACCATCTGAACGTTATCTTCAAGAATATCATCTCCTAATTCACATATTTTTCAAGCACTTTTCTTACTGCATGTCTACCTGCCAGCATTTCTTTAAAGAAGCCTTCTATCTTATTCCCCAAACCGGCTTCATAAAGATTGATACCGAAGATTCTCTCATTTGAAAGCAGGGGTTTCAGGGAATCCTCTGCCGATTCAGGTTCTCCAAGCTTTACCCCCTGAACATAGGCTTTAAGTTCATTAAGTAAAGGATCGGGGCTGAGTTCCATTTTATTACCTTCATCATCCACACCCATCAGATATCTACACCATCCTGCAATTGCCAGCGGAATAAAGATCAACTCTTTAGCATCAAGAGTCGGGTGGTTATAGTAAGTTTTTATGGTTTCACCAAAGCGGATGGGGATTTTCTGTGAAGTATCACAGGCTATCCTCTGTGGTGTATCCGGAATAAACGGATTGGGGAGTCTTTTCCTTAACACTTCCTCTATAAACTCGGCCGGGTTGATTATACCCGGATTTACCACTACCGGCATACCTTCGTCATAGCCGATTCGCTCAACAAGTTTTTTAAGCTGCTCATCCTTCATTTCATCTGCTATCAGATTATAGCCCAACAAACAACCAAAGATGGCAAGTGCAGTATGCAGGGGATTTAAACAGGTGGTGACCTTCATTTTATCCACCTTATCTACTGTAGCCTTATCTGTAAAATATACTCCTGCTGCTTCCAGAGGTGGACGTCCGTTTGGGAATTTATCCTCCACAACAAGGTATTGCGGTCTCTCGGCATTAACAAACTGGGATACATAAGAACTTTTTGAGGTACATATTATTTTAGTACCCTCTATACCTGTTTCTACAAGGTCTCTTTCAACTGTTTCAGAGGGTCTGGGAGTTATTTTGTCTATCATTGTGCAAGGAAATGAAACCTTGGATTCATCTTCAATAAAATCAAGATAACCTTCCTCTACAAACCCTTTTTGAACCCAATTTTCAATAAGTAGCTTAATTGATCTTTTAAGAATATCCCCGTTATGTGAGCAGTTATCCATACTAACCAATGCGATGGGAAGTTGCCCGGCTTTGTATCTGCCGTATAGCAGTGAAGCAATTTTTGCCATCAGACTTTTAGGCTTTTCTGGGCCCTTTTGGATATCCTCTTTAACCTCAGGCAGAAATCCACCTGAAATGTCTGTTAAACCATAACCCTTTTCAGTTACTGTAAAGCTCACCATCTGCAGTGACTTTTCACTGAATATTTCTTTTAACCGCATCCAGTCTGAAACTTCCTCCGGACTTCCCACGAGACTTTCAGCTACACTGGCAACAATTTTTTTATCCAGCTCTCCGTCCGGAAGAAGATGCACTAAAATAGTCAGGTTGTCTGCAGGTTTATATATTTCATTGATCATTGTATTGTCATTTGGGGCTGCAGCTATTATACCCCTGTCGGCTTTTCCTGTTTCCAATAGCTTCTGCTGCAATTCTGCGATAAAGCCCCTGAATATGTTTCCTATTCCAAAGTGCAGCCAGACAGGTTCCTGCCGTGTTTTTACCAGCATTTCCTCCAGCTCGAACCCGGGAATTTCAATACCTGCTCTTTGCCAAAATATATCTTTTAAATTGCTTTTATTTAGCTTCATCAGTATTCTCCGTATCAGTATTAATATTGCCTTAGAAGTTAGAAGATTTCTTTATGGGTTCTAAACGTCGGTTCTGAACGGTGAAGCGGGCAGCCCTTCTGCATTTACCAGATTGGCCCCTTCAGGATTGGTTGCCCAGGCGTATCTCACCGCTTTAGGCTCTGCAATACCTTCATTCCACACAATAACCTTCCCGCCTTCTATTTTTGCTTTTGCCCAAAGAAATTTCTTATCGCTGCCCGCAATTGCAAAATGCTTTAACTCTGCTCCGTCTCCAATCTTTAATTCGCCTCCGGTATTTATAAAGCTGATGGCTATTTTGTTGCCGGCTATCTCCATATTGCTGTATATGGGCCCAGAAGCTGTAACTTTCTCGCCATAAGCCGTATTTATGGCAGCCAGAGCCAACCTTTCACCCACCTCTTTTTTTCTCAGAGGATGTATATCGTTCCACTCGCCCAAATCTATAGCAATTGCCATAGCTGTATCAGGTATTTCCAGAGATTGAAGCTGTGCCTCTCGGAGTTCAGCCCATTGGCTTTCAGCAGGCTGAATATCTGCAATACCGTAATTCGGCAGCTGAACAAAGATGAAGGGAAAACTGCTTTGGTTCCAGCTTTTTCTCCAGTCTTCAATCAAGGTATTCATCAGGCTTAAGTATTCAAAAGGCCTGGAGGTATTTGATTCTCCCTGATACCATAGTGCACCCTTTACAGTATAGCTGGTTAAAGGTGCCAACATACCATTGTACAAGCCTGCGGGCTGCCACTGAATAAAGGTTGTATCAGGCAAAGGACCGCAGGAAGTACCTATCATATACTTCCACTCACCGGTTAAATCTATGGAGCAGTTTTCTGTAAAAAGTTTGTAGGGCTTGCCGGAAATGACCTCACCGATCCCATTATTGCATACAATTCTAACTGCAATAAGGTTTTTCCCTTTTTTTAGCAGGCCGGCCGGTATATCATACTTTCTTGGAGGATACTGATATGTAATTTCTCCAACAAACTCACCATTTACATATGTCTTATCACTGTCTACTATCCTTCCGAGCCAAAGTTTAACAGGTTTATTCGCCATTCCTTCAGGTACATCTATCTCTTTTCTGAACCAAACAGCGCCCTTGAAATTTCTAAGACCTTCTTTCTCAAAGTCTGCAGGCCAGTTCATCGTTGACCATCTAGAGGTATTAAGTTCTTCAGAGTACCAAGGTACTTCAGAATTCAATCCTGCATCGTTCTTATTCAGGCTGTCAAACCATGCAGTAGTTAGAGTTCCATCTATCTTTAATATTTTATCTACATAGCTATCGTCCTTGTAGGGCTGCAAGATTTGCATAATATCAGGATAGGTTTTTAAGGCTTCCTCACTAATCCATGACTCTATGGGAGAGCCGCCTATGGCTGCTCTAATAAATCCCACCGGTATATGGTACCTTTGAAATAAGGCCTTGGCAAAAAAGTATCCCACTGCAGAAAACTCTGAGATGGTTTGTTGATTGGAAGATATCCAGCTGCCCTCATGTAAATCCTTGTATGGTTCATTGAAGCCGTATCTCATAGCTACGTTAAATGTTCTTATAAGAGGATTTTCACAGTTAACCATTTCATCGGGGTACTGGTCCTTAACTCTAGCCATTGGCAATTCCATATTTGACTGCCCTGAACACACCCATACTTCACCTATTAAAATGTCTCTGACAGTTACTTTACCCGAAATGGCTTTGACTTCCATATCATATGGCCCTCCGGCCTTCAAATTCCGGAGTATTACCTCCCAGTTACCATCGGGAGTTGCTTCGGTACTATATTGTTTATCTATAAACTCTACGGTTATTGCCTCTCCGGGTTCAGCCCACCCCCATATTCTGACATCCGCTTCTCTCTGAAGCACCATACCGTCACTTATCAATCTTGGTAAAGCAAGCTGTCTCTTTGGTAGTTGAATGTCCATTGCATTTTCCATATTAACCCCTCATTCCGCCGCTGTCGCGGACGACACAAATAGTACTGAAAAGACACGTTATGGCTTTTCGCTGCGTGAAAGTCATGTTGACTTACCATTTAAAAAGAGCATTTTTTGCTAATATATTCTATTATTACTATTATATTATATCGTAAAGTAGGCCAACACTAAAAATACTTTCAGAGTAAAAGTCTCAACGATTTTACATAAGTAAATTATACTGTTCACTTTTAGTCACTAATATGTTTATATTGCCGTTTGACTTGCAATAATTGCTATGATAAAATGGCTTCAAAATATACAGGCTAAATGTTTTTTATTTGATATATTGAGGTGTATATGAAAAAGAGGTACCATGCTTATCAAACCCGTCAGCAAATGCATGCAAAAGAATATGAAATATTCTATTATTCAGATATAAAGCTGGAAAAGGTCTCTCTTCATCACCATGATTTTTATGAGTGCTTTTTCTTTATATCGGGTAATGTAAGCTACTATATTGAAGGAAAAACTTACACCCTGAAGCCTGGAGATATTGTTCTGGTTAATACTACAGAGCTTCATCAGCTGGTTGTTAAAGACCACACTATTCCCTATGAGCGTATTGTTCTATGGATTGATAAGAATTTCATGAGTAGTCTGTCAACTGACATCACTGATTTAGCTTCCTGTTTCTATTCCAAAAAAGACAACGTAATCAGATTATCCTTGGATTTGCAGCAGAATATTCGAACAATTCTCCACAAACTTATTTCTATTGAAAACTATCACGGTATAGGCAGTGATATCCTATATAAAGCTTATTTTGTAGAGCTGTTTGTGCAAATAAATATGGCTTTACAGCACAATAACATAAAGCCCGACGCTGATGTTAAAAAAAGCACTATGATTATGGATATTATCGAATACATTAATAACCATATTGATGAGGAGCTGACCATAGACAGCTTGTCTGAGCACGCTTTTCTCAGTAAATATCATTTGCTCAGAGAGTTCAAGAAACATTCCGGAACTACTATTCATAAATACATAATACAGAAAAAGCTTATCCTTGCAAAAGAGCTTATTCTTCAGGGAATGCCCATAACCGACGTGTTCAAGCAATGTGGTTTCGGTGATTACTCGAACTTCTTCAGAGCATTTAAAAAAGAGTACGGTGTCACTCCCAAACACTTCTTTTCCAGTTATAATCAGGAAGCTTAGAAGTAACCGAATTATATGTGAAAAATCGAACAAAATATAAAACACCCTGTAAAGTAAACACATTGTTCACCTTACAGGGTATTATTTTACTTTTCTAAGTTAGTAGATACTTTGTAAGTAATTATTTCTTGAAATACTTTGCATATAATACTGTACGTTCGTCAATTATAGCCTGCCCACCTGAAGCAAGCCAATCCTTAAAGCCTGCGTCAAATGTAGCGTCGAATTTATCAGCCTTTGCAGTTACAGACTGAACCAACATATTATCGCGTTTTTCTTTCAGAGCAGGACCCATTCCTTCTTCAGCCTTAACATCTCCAACGTTAACATGCTTACTAACATATGCATCTTTGCTTGTCAATTCAAACGCTTTTTCAATATATTTTGCATCAACACCTGCGTAACCTAAAGCAACGGACTTTACGTTCAATGCTGGGTCACCAATGTCTAAACCATTAATTGTCATAGTATAATCTATGTTGAGCGGGGAATTCATGAATTTTTCTCCAGTAACTGCGAGGCTCTTCACAGAACCGTCAGCCAGTTTCTCATGTGTAATGCCCTCTTCACCAATCTGGAGGAATTTACGGTTTTCAAGTTTACTAATCCAGTTAAGATACAGAAGTGAAGCTACAGGCTCTTTATTTGTTGAAGGGAAGAATAACTTACGGTCAATTGGTGGGCTGAGATACTTCTTGTAGACTCCAGCGTCATTTTTGAAGCAATCAACTGCGATATATGTAGCATCCGGTCCAACTAACTTCTTAATATTAGCGTCGATACTGTCAGCTCCATTACGGTAAGGGTAATCCCAGTTATGTATGAATGAACCAACATATCCTGCCTTCATTTGGTTATCTATATTCTTGTCACCAGCTGGATACAACGGGAAATCTTTCCACACCAGGCCAGCATTATACCATTCATTAAGCTTCTTTATTCCATCTTTAAATCCTGGACGTAACAGGTGTCTATCATCAAAACCGTTTACGTAATAAGTTTCTTCTGAATCTGTATAATTATTTGGGAAGAATGATTGTATTAATGAACCAGCTGTCCAACCAACATCTACACTCATCAAGAAGGGAATCATCTTGTCAGCATTAGCACCAAGTAAAGTAGATGCGTTGGTCTTAAATGCTTTTAACATAGAATCATACTCTTCAAGTGATGTAGGTTCAGCAAGGTTGAGCTTCTTTAACCAATCTTCACGAACAAAAGTATTTATACGCTTATTATGGAAAAGCTTTGATTCCATAGCCCATAAATTACCTTTGTCTGGAGTCTTATTTGCATATATGTTTGCGTCTCCAAGAACAGTCCATAGGTCAGGGAGTAATTGCTTATTGCTATCGAGAATAGGAGCCAGATCAAGTATACCACCCATATTAGCGTAAGTCTGGACAGTAGGGTAGCTATATGTAAGGCAAACATCAGGTGCAGTTCCTGCAGCAAGCAGATTGTTCATCTGCTCTACCTCTGTCCAACGAGGTACTGGAACAAATGTAACCTCTACATTATAGTCGCGCAGCATCCCCTCTTTGATATAATTGGTGTAAAAATTGTCTTCTGCCTTAGTACCACCGTCAACAGCACGGTCAAATACTTCTACAGTGATTTTCTTGGTTTCTTCAAATCTTCCGGGTAAGCCTTGTGCAGCGCTGCTTGAAGTGGCACTGTCACCAGTAACGGATGAATTTGCAGCTGAAGAGTTGGAAGCTGTATCATCTGAACCGGAGCCGCAGGCTGCCAAATTAACCACTAGAAGGCAAGCCAGTAAAACTAAAAGAACTTTTTTCATGTAAAATCCTCCTTTTATATATTTAGACATATGATGTCTAAGGAACTAATTTAACCTTTTACCGCACCTATGGTCACACCTGTGATAAAGTATCTCTGCAGCCACGGATAAACCATTAGGATTGGTACGGTGGCGAACATAACTGTTGCCGCCTTAAGGCCATCTGACAACCCAGGCTTGGTAAAGCCCTCCTGAGCTGAAACTTCTATACTTGAAACATTATTAATTATGTTGTACAGTAGCAGCTGAATAGGGTAATATTTTCTGTCATTCATGTACATCAATGCATCCGAGAAACCGTTCCAACGTCCTACGGCATAAAACAGTGAAAGGGTCGCAATTACAGAAGTCGACAGAGGCAAGTAAATGCTGATGAGAGTTCTGATAGGTCCTGCTCCGTCTATTTCAGCCGATTCGCGCAAGCTTTCAGGTATACCATATAGGAAACTGCGCATGATGATCATATTGAATACGCTCAAACAGCCAGGGATTATGAGTACCAACGGTTTGTTTATAAGATCCATATCCTTTAGCAGCAGATAGTTAGGTATTGTACCTGCGTTGAAATACATTGTAAAAATAATTAATGTGTTTATAGCCCTTCGTCCTTTAAGTTTGTCGTAAGTCAGCGGAAAGGCACATATTGTTGTCATTACCATGGACACTATTGTACAAATAACTGTTAATATAGCAGTCCAACCAAGTGAAACTACGTATTTGCTATCGTTAAAAACCAATCTATAGGAATCAAAGTTGAGGCCTTTGGGCCAGAGTGTAACCTCACCTCGAATAAGAGCTTCCGGTGAACTGAGGGAGCGTGATAAAACGTTAATCAGCGGTAAAAGACAAACTAAAATAACAAGGAAGCATAAAAACGCGATTATCGAATCCCCCATTTTTGTACTTTTTGATTTAATCATTCTGTATATCCTCCTTAATAAAATGTTCTGTTCCTTACCAAATTCCCCGCTCACCAAACTTCTTGGCAAGAGAATTTGCCCCTATTAGGAAAATAACACAGACTACAGACTGAAATAGCCCTACCGCTGTAGTTAATGAAAATTGAAGCCCACGGATACCGTTGGTATAAACGAATGTGGCAATGACATTTGAAACGTTATCAACTAAAGCATTTTTAAGTGCATAAGGTCTATCAAACTCACTGCCCAGTATGCGCCCTAGATTCATAATAAGCAGAACAATGATAGTTGAACGCAAGCCCGGCAATGTTACATACCATATTCTTTTGAAACGTCCGGCTCCGTCGATTGAGGCAGCCTCATATAGCTCAGGACTTATACCTGTTAATGCAGCAAGGTAAATAATTGAATTCCAGCCCACACTTTGCCAAACCCCAAGGAGAATGTATGTGGCTACCCAATGTTTAGGTTCATTAAGAAACGGAATTGATTCAAACCCCAGACCGTTCAGCATAATATTTACAAGGCCTGTACTTGGCGCGAAGAGCTGTAAAGCAATACCTGAAATTATGATCCACGAGAGGAAGTGCGGCATGTAAGCGATAGTCTGGGTGACACGCTTAAACCTTGCAAACGTCAGCTCGTTGAGCAATAATGCCAATATTATGGGAGCAGGAAATCCTACCACCAAATCGAGGAGGTTAAGCATAATGGTGTTACGCAATGCGTAAAGGAAGTCAGCGTTTGAAAAAGCCTTGATAAAGTACTCCATCCCATTGCTATCAGCCCAGGGCATTTCCCAGGCGCTTTGAATGATACTATACTTCTTGAATGCTATTTGTATATAGGTCATCGGTATGTAACGGAAAACAAGGAAGTAAGCAACAGGTATGGCAAGCAACAGATAGAGCGTCCAATAGCGTTTTAAATAATTAGTTAGTTTCTGTGTATTTCCCGACAAAGGTGGCACCCCTTTTCTTTTATTCTTTTATTTCTTTTGTATAAAGGTGATATTCAGAATTATTTCTAAAGTAAACTTTTAATGAGCAGGACAAGCTTTTATCCTTAGTAGTGATGTATTTACAGGAAAAATTTATTTAACAGATTTATTCAATTTTACTATATTTTTAATATTTGTATTGCTGTTACTTGGTGAAATTAATTATAGTCAGGAGCATCTTTTACAAATCCAGCCGAAGACCTATACACAGTAGCATTTGTAGGCTTAAATAATTTTTCAACAACTTAATACCCCCTAAACATAGCCTAACTTAACCCCTTCTGTATCTGATAATATCAATTCCGTAAAGTAAATAATATGTTTATATTGTCATTTGACTTGTAAAAATTGCTGTGTTATATAAACACTTTTATCCAGTAAAGTATTTTAATTATAATTATTTTAAGATCGGTTTGATATACTCCATACAACTTGTATCGAAATCCAATACAAGTAAAATAAATATAAGGTATAAAGGGTAAATATTATATACTTTCATATAACTTAAGCTGCAAATTTATTTGTTTTCCATAAGTAGTACTTAAAGAAATGTTCAAAGAAATTCGTAAGGAACTGTGCTAATGATACATTCAATTTATAAGTATCTGTACCTTTCTAAAGACCTGAACAGCGCAACTTGTAAGTACAACTTTACATACTTGTACTTGCATTGTATAATAACTTTATAATATGAAAATATTTCTAAATAAATTAACTCCCGTTTGTAAGGGACTATAAGTAAATTTTCAATAACGGGAATTGAGAGCGAGGTTTATTAATGATTTCCACCCCTAAATATATGGATATTGTTGAATGGACGAAACTGCAGATAAAAAATGAAGTCTTTAATACAAATGACAAATTTCTGTCAGAGACCGAACTAGGAGAGAAGTTTAATGTATCTCGTCAAACAGTGCGGCGTGCACTTGAAGTTTTGGAGGATCAAGGCCTTATTACACGGGTTCAAGGCAGCGGCACCTATATTTCAGGTCTGAAGCAACGCCGCCTGGTTAAAACCGGGGGGCGCTCAATGACTGTAGGAATAATCTCAACTTATCTGGATAACTATATATTTCCCAGTATTGTTCGAGGTGTAGAGAATGTTCTTTCTAAAGGCGGATATGCCGTACAGTTATCATCAACTAGCAATTTAGTGGCTATGGAATCCAGATCACTGCAGTTTATGCTGGAACGACAGGTAGACGGGCTTATTATCGTTCCGACAAGAAGTGCGTTACCATGTGTGAATCTTGATTTATATCATACAATTATGCAAAGCGGGATTCCTATTGTTTTTATTGATTCTTCTTATTCCGAGCTGTCTGTTCCGTTTGTCGCACTGGATGATGTAAAGTCAGGGTATATGGCAACCAAGCATCTTCTGAGTCAAGGTCACCGGAATATCACCGGAATTTTTTCACACATAAATCGCCAAGGACATTTACGTTATCTAGGTTATGCACAGGCACTTAACGAATACGGCATCCCCATCCAGGAAGATCGTATCTTCTGGTATTCAAAGGAGACTCTAAATCAGGTCCTCAGCGGAAGTTCATTTATTGAATCTTTAAATACCTGCACCGCAGCCATGTGCTTTAATGATCACTTGGCCCTGACACTAATTGATTACTTGCGCCAAATTGGTAAAAATGTACCGGAGGATCTGTCTGTAGTTAGTATAGACAATTCGGAGCTGGCGAAAATCAGTTCACTTACCAGCATAGAGCATCCTTCTGAAGAATTAGGCCAAGCCGCTGCCAATCTTCTATTGTCTATGATAAATGGTACTGAGGGAAAGAGCGTTCTGTTCCCTCCGAAGTTGCAAATCCGGAATTCTGTAAAGGATGTTCCTGATTTAAAGGAAAATGCACATACAAGTATTCTCAAATAATCGTCATTACTATTTGTGCCGCAGCGACAGCGGCGGATTGAGGGATTAGCTTGAAAGACTTCGCTAAAGCTCGTCTTCCAAACTAACCTATGAATTTATGGCCGTGCGAAATATTCAAAATATTTTATTAAATATTTTGAAAACGCACATGGCCAATTAACCTCCTTTATTCGCCTCACAGCGGATTTGGGGGAAATTGATTCATAAACATTTTGTGGCCGCTTTATCGGCTCATGGAGGTTAATATGAAACTGTTTAATGATGGCTGGCAGTTTGCCAAGGAAGAGCCAGTAAACTTTCTTCCGGTGGAACTGCCTCACGACTGGTTGATTTCTGATGTCAATAATCTGCACGAGAGTGGGATTGGCTGGTACAGGCGGGAACTTGATACAAGCTTTCTCAAAGATGGACAAAGCCTTTTCCTACGCTTCGATGGGGTTTATATGGACAGCACGCTCTATGTTAACAACAGGTGTATCGGCCAATGGAAGTATGGTTACACAGCCTTTGAATTTGATATTACCGACTTTCTACATAAAGACAGCAGCAATTTAATATTAGTGAAGGTTGACTATAAAGCACCCTGCTCTCGCTGGTATACCGGTGCAGGAATCTACAGGGATGTATTCTTAAAAGTCAAAAACGCCTGCCATTTTGTTTCTGATGGCATTTACATTACCACAGGCAAGCGTGATAACCATTGGTTTTATGAAGTGGATTCCGAGGTTGAGACTTTGGGTAAGCCCTACGAGATAAAGCACACACTGCTTGATGCCGATAGCGGGATTATTCCCTGGGATATCGATAACCCACATCTCTACACATTGCGTTCCGAACTGCTTGTTGACGGTATTTTAACTGATA
>JAEYNI010000306.1 GCA_023412635.1 Bacillota bacterium | reverse complement strand
CTGAAGTTACACCTGATTCAGGGAAAGTGGCCATTGCCGGAGAGGTATTCAGAACTGAATCAAGAGAAATCCGGGGTGGAAAGTTTATTTACATATTTGACGTTACGGATTACACAAGTTCTGTAACTATTAAAATGTTTGTGGAGAAGAAGGATTTTGCTAATATTTCAGAGCGAATTGTTGAGGGAGTTTGTCTAAGAATCAGAGGAGAAGCTCAGTACGATAAGTTTTCAAAAGAACTTGCTGTTATGGCTTTTGATATTGTGGAGACTGAAAAGGAAATCCGGCACGATGACGCCGAGAATAAAAGGGTGGAACTCCATTTACATACTCAGATGAGTTCAATGGATGGGGTTACCCCTGTTAAGGAACTTGTAAAAAGGGCTGCGAAATGGGGACACAAGGCTATTGCTATCACGGATCATGGTGTTGTACAAGCGTATCCTGATGCCTACGGAGCTTCCAAAAAGCATGGTATTAAAGTTATATATGGACTTGAATGCTATTTGCTGGATGATAATGTACCCATTGTATATAACCCTGATTCCCATACCCTTGATGATGAGTTCGTAATATTTGACATAGAGACTACTGGGCTTAATCCTCAGAAGGACAGGATAACCGAAATCGGTGCGGTAAAGGTAAAAGCAGGGCAGATAGTTGAAAAGTTCAGCGCCTTTGTAAATCCCGGAATACCTATTCCAAGCTTTATTGTTAAGCTGACAGGTATTACCGACGACATGGTAAAGGATGCTCCACCTATAGAGCAGGTGCTTACCGATTTTATGGAGTTTATACAGGGAACTGTTCTTGTAGCTCACAATGCAACCTTTGATGTAGGCTTTATAAAGCAGAACGCAAAAATAATCGGAGAGAGAATCAGAAACCCATTCATAGATACACTTGAGCTGTGCAGAAAAATGTTCCCTGAGCTTGGAAAGTACAAGCTTAACCTTGTTGCAAAGCATTTGGGGATTGAACTGGAAAATCATCACCGGGCAGTGGATGATTCCCTTGCTACGGCAAAAATATTCCTGCATTGTTTAGGGTTACTTAAGAATAAAGGCTGCAAGACCATAAAGGACATTGAAAATGCCTTTGATTATGAAGTAAATGTCAAGTCGCCTTCAAACCATGCCATTATACTTGTTAAGAATTCTGTTGGCCTTAAGAACTTGTATAAAATAGTTTCACAGTCACACCTGAAATATTTTTATAAGAAGCCAAGAGTACCCAAAAAGCTGCTGATGGAATACAGAGAAGGTTTGATACTGGGAAGTGCCTGTGAAGCAGGAGAGCTGTACAGAGCTATCTTGAATAATAAAAGTGAAGACGAAATATCTAAAATAGTAAGATTCTATGACTACCTGGAAATTCAACCCCTTGGAAATAATGAATTTTTGGTTAATAGTGGTAAGGTCTCTTCTCAGGAGGAATTAAGAAAGATTAATAAAAAAATCGTCAGACTGGGAGAGAGGCATCAAAAGCCTGTGGTTGCTACATGTGATGTACATTTCATGGACCCGAGGGATGAGGTTTTTAGAAGAATTCTAATGTCTGGCCGGGGTTTTACTGATGCAGATAATCAGGCACCTCTTTATTTCAGAACTACAGATGAAATGCTGGAGGAATTTGAGTACCTCGGACCTGAAAAGGCTCGTGAAGTTGTTATTGATAATACTAATCTTATTGCTGATTTGATTGAGAATATAGCACCGGTGCTTGAAGGTACATATCCTCCAAAAATTGAAGGAGCAGAACATGATATAGAAGAAATGGCTATGAGCAAGGCCAAAGAGATATATGGCGAAGAGCTGCCGGAGGTTGTACAGCAGAGACTTGAGAAGGAACTGAATTCAATTATTAAAAATGGCTTCGCAGTTATGTACCTGATTGCTCAAAAACTGGTATCAAAGTCCATAAATGATGGTTACCTGGTTGGTTCCAGAGGATCGGTAGGTTCCTCTTTTGTTGCGAACATGTCGGGAATAACTGAGGTTAATTCACTTCAGCCTCACTATATATGTGAAAGCTGTAAGCATTCCGAGTTTATTTTGGACGGTTCCTATGACTGTGGTTTTGACCTACCTGACAAGATATGTCCGAAATGCGGTAACAATTTGAAGAAAGACGGTTATGATATTCCGTTTGAAACCTTTCTCGGTTTCGACGGAGATAAGGAGCCTGATATTGACTTGAACTTCTCGGGAGAATACCAGCCTGTTGCTCATAAATACACAGAAGAGCTATTTGGAGAAGGTTATGTATTCAGAGCGGGAACAATAGCTTCTGTAGCTGAAAAGACAGCTTACGGCTATGTTAAGAATTACCTTGATGAAAGAGGAATTGTGGTTACAAATGCCGAAATCAACAGGCTTGTGAAAGGCTGTACAGGCATAAAACGTACTACCGGCCAGCATCCGGGAGGTATAATGATAGTTCCTAAGGATAAGGAGATATTCGATTTTTCGCCTATCCAAAGACCAGCTGATGATACAACCTCCGAAATTATAACAACACACTTTGACTACCACTTTCTGCATGGAAGTATACTGAAGCTGGATATACTCGGACACGATGATCCCACCGTAATAAGGATGCTGGAGGATCTGACAGGCTTGGATGCCACAAAAATTCAGATAGGTGAAGCAAAAACCATGAGCCTTTTCAGCAGTACTGAAGCACTTGGTGTTAAGCCGGAAGATATAGGCAGCGAAACCGGAACCTTTGCTATCCCTGAGTTTGGAACTAAATTTGTTAGGCAAATGCTGGTAGATACAAAGCCTAAGACGTTCTCAGAGCTTATCAGAATATCAGGACTTTCACATGGTACCGACGTTTGGCTCAACAATGCACAAGATTTGATACGAGACGGAATAACTACACTTTCAAAAAGCATTTGCTGCCGTGACGATATCATGATTTATCTTATGCATGCCGGATTGCCTCCAAAAACAGCCTTCAAAATCATGGAGGATGTAAGAAAGGGTAAAGGGGTCAAGGAAGAATATGAAGCAGTAATGAAGGAAAATAATGTACCCGATTGGTATATCAAGTCCTGTAAAACAATTAAGTATATGTTCCCTAAAGCCCATGCCGCAGCTTATGTTATGATGGCATTTCGTATTGCCTGGTTTAAGGTTTACTATCCCGAAGCCTTTTACGCAACGTATTTTACCGTAAGAGCTGATGATTTTGATGCTGAGATGATGGCTCAGGGGCAGGACAAGGTTAAAAATAAAATAAAAGAATATGAAATGAAGGGAAATAATATTACCACAAAGGAAAAGAACGTTCTCACAATACTTGAGGTTGCCAACGAGATGTATGCCAGAGGGTTCAAGTTCCTTCCAATTGATCTGTATCTGTCTGAGGCTAAGAAGTTTATAATAGAAGAGGGTGGGATAAGGCCTCCGTTGAATGCTCTTCAGGGCTTGGGTGGAGCTGCGGCCTTAAATATCGTTGAAGCCAGAAAAGACGGTGAATTCCTTTCTATTGATGAACTTAGGACAAAGGCAAAAATAAGTAAATCAGTTATTGAAATTCTTGAAAGAAATAATTGCCTAAAGGGATTACCGGAAAGTAACCAGTTATGTTTATTTTGACACTGCTGTAATTGATTTTCCAAAAAAATTTAAGACTTTGTTTAAAAACGGTAATAAATTGTTGATAATTTGAAATAATAATGATATAATACACAAGGATAGAGGTTTAATAGACTTGACTGCCAAGAGTGGGAAATCCCACTCTTTGTTGTTTAT
>JAEYNI010000300.1 GCA_023412635.1 Bacillota bacterium | reverse complement strand
AATATATATCAGAATATGGTTCAAACCTCGCTCAGCAGAAAGACTCCTTCGGACACGCTCAATTAGGCGGTTTGGCTGCTACTTTGGCTGCTATAGTTAAAGAAAAGACCGGAGCTAAGGTACGTGGGATCGAATTCAGCCTTCTCCAGAGATGTGCAGCTCACTGCGGTTCAGCAAGTGATGTTAACGAATCTTATATGTCAGGTCAAATGGCTGTAAGATATGCAGTTGAAGGTATGACTGACAAGATGGTTGGTTTCAAGAGATCTGAGGGAAAAGAATATAAGTGCGAAATTCAGCTTCTTGACTTGAACGATGTTGCAAATACTGAGAAGAAGATTCCAAGAGAGTGGATCAATGAGGCTGGAAACGGCTTAAAGCAGGAATTCATAGATTATGCTTTACCGTTAATTCAAGGTGAGTCAACTCCTCCTAAGGAAGATGGTCTCCCAAGATTTGCAAAGCTCAAGAAGGTTTTAGCTACTAAATAATAAGAAATTAGCCAGGTAGTAGGCAAATACCCATATGGGCTATTGTCGAGTGATCCCGGTTATGTATATCGAAAGAAAAGGGGCTGTCTCAAAATAGAACCAAAAAATCTATTGAGAGGTAGCTCTCTTTTTGTCTAAAAAAGGTGAAAGCAACCTCCGAAGAAGTTGCTTCTAATGTGGGGCAGCGTTCATGCATTCGTGCGAAACTCTTGTACTATGCTTTATTTATAATACAGATAAAACATTATCTTCAAATAGTCAATAAATGTTCTTTTACCTTCCTTGCTTTTAATTCTATAATCCATCTTCCTTCTCCCCTTTTATATATTGTAAGGCGGCTCTGAAATAGTTGAAAACAACTATTCTTACCGAAATTCCTAAGATAATGATATATAAAACTGAAGAAATGTTCTCGACTTTTTTTGCACAAATTTTGTATGGTTATTTATTTCGCAATAACCGGCACCCATAATTCATTTTCCGGTTGGTGCCCTGGGGCTAAAAAGTTCTCTATACAGGGCAAGTCTGCAAGTTCATACCCAGATGTGGGCAGCCATTCGGAATAAAGGCGTTTCCACGCATCGGCTACATCTGGAAATACAGCCCAGGTGGCGGGCGGTATTACAAGTTCTTCCATTCCTTCGGGTACTTCGCTGTCATATCTTACTCCCATAAAATAATCAAATTCATCGTCTGTAATTGCGGCTTCTTTACCGCATACTCCCAAAATACCTTCCACCTTGCATTTAGGCTTTTCCCAGGACATATCAATAAGCTTTTGCAAAAAACCGCTTTGCTTTGTCTCACCCCATAATTTAGGGACTAACTCAAAGGCTTTATCAGTTTTTACCGAACTTTTCCGTCCAACAATCCTTAGTTCAAAATCCAACTTTTCAATTCTGTAATCCATTTCACTATCTCCTATTATAGATATTTGAAAGGACATCCTTGGAAAGGCCTTAAGTTGAGAACCCTTATCCCTTGCTTCAGAAGGCCTTATTCCATGTAGCTTTTTGAAGGCACGGGTAAATGCATCAGCAGAATCATAACCATACTTAACGGCAATGTCAATTATGAGTACATCGCTCCTTTGTAGCTCAAACGCCGCCAGTGTAAGACGTCTGCGCCTTATATACTCTGATAG
Source organism: Bacillota bacterium (assembly GCA_023412635.1). Lineage (GTDB taxonomy): Bacteria > Bacillota > Clostridia > Acetivibrionales > DSM-1351 > Ruminiclostridium. Next base: position 4,533 of record JAEYNI010000300.1, on the reverse strand, counting down.
GGTTATTCCGGCCATTGAAGAGAACATTCTGGAAAAATGAAACTCGGAACAACATGCTGCCTGAGCAATTTTAGTATAGTCAATTTCATCAGTTAAACTATTTTCAATACAGTCCAATGCATTGCTTATACACTTTATCCAATCCATTTGTAACTCCTTTCCAGTAAAATATTAAACAAAATTGACGTATTATGTCCGACATTTGATGCACCTGTGGGCAGGGTAACTATTATTTATGGGAGCTTATGTATTAATTTCTTTTCAAACTTTTGATTTATTTTCATATTTTTTCGGTGGTATCCCTATCAATTAAGCTCCGTAATATTTTCAGAGTTTCACTGTACTCGCCATATTTAGCACCATATTGCAAATTATAGGCATAATCAAAGTCCTCAGGATTTTTTCCCTGGTTGTGCTGTACTATTGTTTCCATTTTATCCAAGGCTTTAACCAGCTTTGACTCCTCAGTCTCAGCCGAATTGTACTCACACCACAAATCAAAAATTTTCTGCCCAACACTTTCCGGCAGTCTCTGTATAAGCTTTTTTACAGCCTGCTCCTCCCTCATCAGTTTACCTTCGGGGTCAGCCTCCAACTTTGCAGAAACATCTCCTTCATATATCTCGCCAAAATCATGAACAATACACATCCCAAGTACTCTCCCAATATCAATCCCGGGAAATTGATCTGCCAGAGCCAATGATAACACCGCTAACCTCCAGGAGTGCTCTGCAACACTTTCCTGTTTTCCTTCCGAGGTCCAGGCTGTTCTTGTTACATTTTTAAGTTTTTCAACTTCCTTTATAAATTCTAGAACATTAATCAGATTATTCGAGTTTTCCATATCCATATATAAGCCCTCCAAACCAGGCTACAAACAACCAATCTATTGCATACTTATTATTAATTTATAATTTTAATTATACTACTTACTCTAAAATTCAGATAGGCGATTTTTATCCAGACCTTATGCCTTTTAATGTAGTATTGTTATTTAGCAGTTCCACAGCTAACTGTATGCAATAATTTTCACCATTCTACAATATATGGTTCTATCATTATCAGTTATGCCAATATATAGTAGGAAAATAGCTTTTTTTGTCGTTATTTTTATTATTATCTATTGACTTATTACCAGAGAATACTTTATACTTATTATATAAATTAAATCTTTTTTTGATTAAAACTGTCATGCAACTGGCGGAAGTGGAGATTACCACATGGGAGTATGACTTTTACAAGCCGGCCGCCTGGGCGCTAAAATGCCCAGGCGGCTTTTATTTTGCTACTTTTGTGCTTTTGCAGAGTAAATCCCTGGCAAATAATTGTATTAAGGGAGGCAATAATTATGGAGTTAACTTTCCCCGATTTTAAAAGCGGTAAATGGAATAGTTCCATTGACGTTCAAGATTTTATTCAAGCAAATTACACACCTTACGACGGTGACGAAAAATTTCTTTCAAGTTCCAGCTTAAAAACAAAGCATCTATGGGAAACCTGCAAAAGCCTTCTAATTGAAGAACATCTCAAGGGAGGAGTTCTCGAAATAGACGCAGAAACCATATCGGGTATTACAAGTCACAAGCCCGGTTTTATTGATGAACCCTTTGAAGTTATTAAGGGCCTTCAAACAGACTCGCCTTTAAAAAGGGCTTTCATTGCCAAAACCGGATACAGGATGTCAAAGCAGGCCTGTGAGCAGTTCGGCATCTCGCCTGCGCCTGACATAGACCGTATTTTCAGCAAGGAGATAAAAACTCACAATGATGGTGTTTTCAGCGTTTATACCGAAGAAATGCGCAAGGCCAGGAGATGTGGAGTTATTACAGGCCTGCCCGACACATACGGCAGAGGCCGAATTATCGGAGACTACAGAAGGGTTGCACTGTATGGGGTAGACAGACTTATACTTAGTAAGCAGCAGGACTTTGATGCTCTTCCGGCACAGATGACAGATGAGATAATCCGGCTAAAAGAAGAAATACACGATCAGATATCTGCTCTAAAGGATTTAATAACATTGGGCAATACCTATGGCTTTGACCTTAAGCGCCCGGCACAAAACGCCTTTGAGGCAGTTCAGTGGACATATCTGGCCTTTCTGGGTGCAATGAAGGAAACCAACGGCGCAGCTAATTCCCTGGGAAGACTGAATATTTTCTTTGATATATATATTGAGAAGGATATAAAAAACGGTACATTAACTGAAATCCAAGCACAGGAGTTGATTGATCAGTTTGTTATTAAACTGAGATTTATAAGACACCTCAGAACCAAGGACTATAACGAGCTCTTTGCAGGAGACCCTGTATGGCTTACAGAGTCCATCGGCGGCATAGGCATTGACGGCCGACATATGGTAACTAAGACCTCCTACAGGTTTTTACACACCTTAAACACTCTGGGAGCTGCTCCTGAACCAAACCTGACTATTTTGTGGTCACCAAAGCTGCCTCAGAATTTTAAACGCTATTGCTCCAAAATCTCAATTAAGACAAGTGCAATACAGTATGAAAATGATGAGCTGATGAGGCCCCTATATGGAGATGATTATGGTATATCCTGCTGTGTATCAGCAATGCGTCTTGGAAAGGATATGCAGTATTTCGGCGCCAGATGTAATCTTCCCAAACTCCTGCTGCTCTCATTAAACGGCGGAAGAGATGAGATTACAGGCGAACAGGTGGCACCTGAGCTTCCTGCTTACGAAGGCGATTATCTTGAATATGATAAGGTTCATGAAAACTATAAAGTACTTCAACATTGGCTTACCGGGCTATATGTTAATACAATGAATACCATTCACTATATGCACGACAAGTATGCCTATGAAAGGCTGATGATGGCCCTTCACGATACAGATGTCAACAGACTGATGGCTTTTGGTATCTCAGGACTTTCGGTTATCGCAGATTCTTTGAGTGCAATAAAACATACCAAGGTTAAGGTTATCAGAGATGATCGTGGAATTATAACTGATTTTGTGCTCAGTGAAGAATACCCACAATTCGGAAATGACGATGACCGGGTTGACAGTATTGCAAAAGAGGTGGTGGAAAGCTTCTATAGAAGCCTTAGAACTCATCCAACCTACAGGAATGCAAAACATACCCTGTCAATATTGACCATTACCTCAAACGTTGTGTATGGCAAGAAAACAGGAGCTACACCCGACGGTAGAAAAAAGGGTCAACCTTTTGCACCGGGTGCAAATCCCATGCACAACAGAGATAGGTCAGGAATTCTTGCCATGCTTAACTCTGTTGCTAAAATACCCTACAGCTTCTGCGGTGACGGTATATCCCTTACAATGTCGGTTATACCTTCTGCCCTGGGTAAGGAAGTAAACGTTGAAATTGATAATCTTTCTGCACTGATAGATGGTTATATTCTGAACGGTGGACATCACATTAATATTAATGTTCTTGATCGTTCAGCTTTGGAAGCTGCAATGAAGGAACCGATGAAATATAATCAGCTTACTGTAAGAGTTTCGGGTTATGCAGTGCATTTTATCAAGCTTACAAAGGCACAGCAACTCGAAGTTCTCTCAAGAACTTTCCATCGGGCAATGTAAATGTCTGTTTACCAGCCAGCTTAATTAAGGCTCATATTGTTAAGCCTCACTAGTAGGTTATTTATCATTTCCTGTATTTACCTTAAGATGGCTTTTCCCCGATCCCTTTTTACCACCCTCGCCGGAAGGTTTCCTGCTTCCAACAGTTTTCTTAGGTTTTTTTCCTTGGTTCCTTTGGTTCCTTTGGCTCTTTTGGTTCTTTTGCTCTACTGGGTGCTTCTGATCCCTTTTCAGATTTTTCTTCTTGGTAACAGAATAACCAAAGTAACCGAGAGATGTGCCCAACGGATAGTATTCACCATGGGAATAGCATATAAGATCGGCTTTATCAAGATTTAACCTGCCACTCTCATCCAGTAATCTCTCCTCCACATTTGTAGCAACAACTTCAGCAAGGAATAAATCGTGGGAGCCCAGCTCGATCACCTGCCTGACAACACACTCAAGGTTGACGGGACATTCTCTTATTAACGGAACATCAACCTTTGAGGCCTTTTCAGGGGTAAGCTTCATAGCTTCAAACTTATTAAGGTCTCTGCCCGATTTGACACCGCAAAAATCAGTGGCAAAAGTAAGGCTTCGGGGTGGCATGTTTATTACAAATTCCCCTTTTTGCTTAAGAAGTTCATAGGAATACCTCTGTTTTCTTACTGATATCGATACCATGGGAGGGTCGGAATTTATTGTCCCCACCCATGCAAGAGTTATTATATTTGATTTTCCGGTATTATCTGTACAGGTTACCATTACAACAGGTACAGGATTCAACATTGTAGACGGCTTCCAAATCTGCTTGGCCAACAGACAGCCCCCTTTCATTTATTTTGCTGCCATATATGAAAAGCTGAAAATTGCTGCAGAGTTCCAATATGTGGCTACTTCATTGGTTGAATATGATGTAATATCGTCGATATAGCATTGAGCAGGAGCTTTCCCGGAAAGCTTTGTCCTGGCAA
>JAEYNI010000298.1 GCA_023412635.1 Bacillota bacterium | reverse complement strand
CTGCTTACTATATTCTTGAAACTTTGACAGCCGTTCAGACAATTCATAATACGGAGAAGTCCATCACCAGCCATATCGCGCAACAGCTGTATAGGATCCAGTGTAACAAAATACCAGACACTTGGATTTTCAGGGTGGCTCTTAGCAATATGAATTTCATTTTGGAAAATTATACTTACATCTCCTGCGGAAAACGGTATAACTTTATCATCTACAATAAATATACCTGGATACCTCCGCTGGGATGGTTCTGTATCAAACACGTTAAAGGGCTCAATGTGGAAGGGTATGTTCCATCTTCCGAGGGCATTATTGTTGAACTATTGTTTGCTGGATAAAATGCTGAAAACTATGTAAAAGAAGCCAAAAACCTTAAAGTATAAAACTTTGAGGTTTTTTTTATAATATTGATGATTTATACTATAAATAGTTTATCGTATTTCGGTTAAAATATTGTTTAAAATATTACAATTTGTAAATAAAGAGGAGGTCAAATAATGTTAGAAATAGGAACAAAAGCACCATCATTTTCGTTGCCGGATCAGAATGGACAGATGCATACGTTGGAGGAGTATAAGGGAAAGAAGGTTATTTTATATTTCTATCCAAAGGACAATACTCCGGGCTGTACCAAGCAGGCTTGTAACTTTGGAGAGTTGTATCCGCAGTTTCAGGAAAAGGGAGCTGTAGTTCTCGGGGTGAGTAAGGACAGTGTGGCATCTCATGAAAAGTTCGTAGAGAAGTATGGACTCCCATTTACTCTACTTTCTGATACGGAACTTGCTTGTATTCAGGCATACGATGTATGGCAGGAAAAAAAGAATTACGGTAAGGTCAGCATGGGAGTGGTTCGAACCACATATCTGATTGATGAAGAAGGAATGATTGTAAAAGCCTTTGGTAAGGTGAAGGCAGCGGAGAATCCGGCTCAGATGCTGGAGGAGTTATAGGATATGAAGATTATTATATCTCCTGCTAAGAAGATGAATGTGGATACGGATTCCTTTGAGGTTATTGGAGTGCCGAGATTTATTGATAATACTATAATTCTGAAACATGAAATACAGTCCTTGTCATTGTCAGAGGCAAAAGCATTGTGGAAATGCAATGACAAATTGGCAGAGTTAAACTATGAGCGCTATAAAGATATGGATTTGGTACATAGATTAACACCGGCAGTAATAGCCTACGAGGGATTGCAGTATCAGCATATGGCGCCGGGAGTGTTCACAACAGAGGCACTTTCGTACATATCAGAACATTTGCGTATTCTGTCAGGATTTTATGGAATACTAAAGCCTTTTGATGGAGTAACGCCATATCGACTGGAAATGCAGGCGAAGCTATCTGTGAATGGCTGTAAGGATTTATATGATTTCTGGGGTGACTTGTTATATCAGAGTTTAGTTGACAATGATAGAATAATCATTAACTTGGCTTCGAAGGAATACTCACAATGCATCGAGAAATATATCACACCGAAGGATCGATTTATTACTATTGAATTTGGTGAGCTAGTGGATGGGAAAGTGAAGCAAAAGGGAACACTAGCGAAAATGGCTCGCGGTGCGATGGTGCGTTTCATGGCAGAGAATAACATTTCTAATCCGAATGACATCAAGGACTTCCATGAGCTCGGATTTGCTTATTTCAAGGAGCTTTCCAATGCTGCGAAATACGTATTCGTAACGCGAGGTGATTGGTTGCCATGATAGAGAAAGAAGGTGTATAAATGCAAATAGGTGAACTTTGTCTATTAATTGGTGTACCCAAAGTGGTTCAAGATAAGGTTATCAAATATGAAAATGAAATAGATTTCAAAAGCATAGAAGCTCAAATAGCTCAAATGAATAATCCAAATACCTGGGAAAAAGCAGTAAATGATCTTACTAAATTTTTAGCACCGGATGATACAGGCTTAAAGATGTTGACATGTCAATTGCATGCAGCTTGTAATACATTCGAAAAATACAAGAATATGGGGATTTCGGACGCTATATTTATTGCAACGATGAAGTTCTTTACAAGATTTTTATATTATCATAATAAAGTATATGGTGAATTTAAGTATGTATGGGGGTGGTGGGCTGTAAGACAGATTTCTATGCAAGAATTTCGAATTGGTGAATTAGAGTATGAAATGATAATCCAAAATGATAAAAAGTTAATAAGTATTCATATTCCATCAGACGCCGATATGACAAGTAGTAGTCTTAGAAAATCTTATCTGGAGGCCAGAAATTTTTTTGGAAAATACTATCCTGAATATGCTAAGGTAGATATGATTTGTGGGTCATGGCTTCTTGCACCGGCATTAAAAAAAATACTTCCTGATGACTCCAAAATTATACAGTTTCAGAAATCATTTGAGTTAACTGGCCAAGAAGATGATAACCCTGGCTTTCTTGATTGGGTTTATGGAAGAAGAGATATACCCTTTGAAAACTTACCTGAGGAAACTTCTTTACAACGAAATTTAAAAAAATATCTTCTAAATGGCGGTAAGGTGGAGTGGGCGAATGGAATATTAATATCAAATCCTTTTTCCATTTGACCACTTGCAAACATATAACCATTATCCTCCAGTTAATAATAGCTAAGTATATATGTTATTCTATTATAAGTAAATATTCAAAAGAAGGAGACATAATAATATGGCGCAAAATAGAATAATATGTACAAAAAATAACGTTGATTATCTATCCATCAGAAAAGCGATGATTTCTGGTGCAAGAACAGTAGATGAACTAGTTGAACTGGCAGGAGTATGCACTGAATGTGAAGGATGTAAAGGTGAATTAAATACAATACTCTCTTCTGTTTGTGGTTGTAAGAAAGTATCTTTGGAAGCAGTAGTAAATGCAGTTAAAAATGGGGCTGATACAGTAGAAAAGGTTGGAGAGATAACTGGTGCAGGAACAGGTGTAAATGAAGAAACCGGCGAGGCATGTGGAAAGTGTAAGGGTCTTATTCAAAATATTATTGAACTGGGAAGATAAATAAACGATGTACTTGTTTATTAAATTTGAAAAGAAGATGTTACCTAATTTCTTTAGGGTATCGTTATTTGGATTTAATTAAGTTCAGGGCTATTGGAAATTTTCCAATAGCCCTGATTTATGTTTATTTAGCAGGATGTAGCTTTGCTTCCAGCTCATTTGAAATACCTATGTTATAAATATAGACATTGCTTATTTCTATAGCAAACAATTTTTGCATATGTTCAGATAAGTTTAATGTCTCGAATTTTTTGTGATATTCCATAACATAATCTCTGATATTTCCAATGTCAGGCTGAAAATAATAATTTAGTGCATCTGTAGGAATATCATAACTTTTAGTCAGAATTTCCGGGAATATTCTTCCTCCAAATAAATCCGCAATAAATCTAACATAAGCATAAGTTACAATTAACTCCGGGTGTTCTTTATTTACTTCATGTATTCTTGCTACGCATGCCTCTGTAGAAGGCAACAATTTCATTTCAGATAGTTTATCTCCAGCCAGGATTTTTAAGTCCTTTTGTATTAATTCAGCTTTATACAATTCTTTCGTAATAAAATTTTTTATACCTTCAGAATTTAAATGCATATCGAGAGAATCCTCTATAGCTTTATACATAGCATGTAAATTAAATATATATTCAATATATCCTTCCTTACTTGCTTTACCTTCAATCAATCGCTTAATAAACCCACTTTTTTCAGATGCTAAATGCAATGCATTAGT
>JAEYNI010000179.1 GCA_023412635.1 Bacillota bacterium | reverse complement strand
GCATAGTTGTCTTTTTCTTTTAAGAAATATTCTTTCCAAAAGGTTTCATTTTCCTGTGGAGTTCTTTCCTTATCCGCTATCTCTCTCCACTGATCATTTAATGTCATAACAATTACTCCTTTTCATAAAAATCAAAGTATTGCCCGCAGCTTTTACATACAGCAGACGTAACGAAAGGACATTTGCTGCTTTCAATCCCTTGGTATTATATCATAGGAGGATTGGGGCTGCAAGAGCGGTAAAATTAACCTTAAAAATTGTCGACATTTCGTCATTTTCGTCATTCTAGTTAATTTCTTTTGATCTATGCATTATAATAGGCTTTTCATTATCAATTGGTAGAAGTAGTGTAACCTTTGTGCCTTTTTTAATCTTACTTTTTATTGACAATACTGCTCTGTCATCATAAAAGGCCTCAAGGACTGAGCGGACATATCTCAATCCAATACCAACCGATTTTCTTCCACTATCAAACTTACCCCGAAACGGTTCTTGTATTTTTTTCAGTTCCTCAGCAGTAAGCCCGACACCGTTATCCTCTATAGATATAATTATTGCATTGCGAACACTGGAGTGAAGTACCCGCACTGCAAGTATTCCGGACTCTCCAAGACCATGGTGTATAGCGTTTTCAGCTATAGGCTGCAGTATCATTCTGGCAGTTGCTGTATCCAAATATTCACCATCTTCCACCTCAATATAACTATCAAATTCGTACCTCATTCTTTGCAGCTTAAGATAGGCCTGAAGCATTTTCAGCTCTGTTCGTACAGTGGCTTGCTTATCAATTTTTCCCAGACTGTATGCCAGGATATAATTCAACTCTGTTGTAAAGTTTTCTATGTCCTTCTGAGCATGCATTTTTGCAAGCCAGTGAATTGAATTAAGTGAATTCATAAGAAAATGTGGATTAATCTGATAATATATTTTTTCAATTTCAAGTTGATGCTTTTCCAGCATAACATTTTCAACATCGCTTAAAAGTTTCTGTATTTGAATTTTCATATTGTTAAACTGATCGAAGAGTTCATCATATTCCGCAGCACCCGTCTGTACTGAAATTATATCTAGATCTCCCTTCCCTATTTTCTTAATTTCTTTTGAAAATATTGAAATAGGTTTATAAATCAATCTTGATATAACTAAGGAGGAAAAAATAGTCAGGAAAAAAACTAAAAATAGTATAACTACTACATTGCGCACCCATGTCAGAAATTCTCTGTTATACTCACTTACCGGCAATAAAAGAACATTAGTACAACTCGACGATACCTGTCTGACACCTACATAATTGCCATGCCTTCCAAAATAACTGTTATTTACCTTTTTCTCGTCCTGTAGTTTGAATTCCTGTCCATACGTGAAATCGGTGCTGCTGGAATAATATATTCTATCCTGTGCATCCAGCTGCAAGAGTATATAATTCATATTTTGAGTTTTTGAGATGGTATTTACAATTTCTTCGGTATCCATACGCGATTCGATATAGATCATTAGTTCATATCCATTTGCCAGTATAATTTCTCTAGCAACAGAAAGAACTTGCCAAGTACTGGTAGCCATAGTGGCAGACTGGTGAAGTGGATGATAGTATATAATACCATTTTTTCTCAGGTAATCCTGTTCTAGTGGAGAAAAGTTATCTCGGGCAGCAAAATTATAAAAATAATACTCCCCACTTGCCGGATTATAATACATCCTGTTCCCAATGCTGCTGTTTGCAAAAGAAATTTTAACAAGGTTCTCAGATATCTGTTGATTTACCACAAACCTTTCATAATTCGATTCAGCGGAAAAATAACTATCCAGTTGATATCCTACCACCCCCTGGGGAGTCATTTGTTGTGAGACCTGTACCATATCCAAATAGCTTCGTTCCATTTTGTCTGTAATCTGCTGCAAGCTGGATACCATCGATGTCATCAATTTGTTTTTCTCTATAGACTGTATCGTTTGGAATGAAACCAGTATTAACAGCAACAAACTGACTGATATTTCAACTATAACAACGAATATCAGTCTCTGATGTAACGTTTTGAATTTAAATGGTAGCATTTTTTTGCAAAATTCTTTAAAAACCCCATTAAGAAATTTTTCCATTTTGCAGCACTCCCCGCAGAAAACTGATGAAGGCCAAACAGATTGGCCCGCATCAGTTATCATGTACTATTATTCTATTATATTATATTATTTTGCTATTTCAGCTATCTCTGCTATAATTTTATCTCCGCCCTGTGCCTTCCAATTTTTCACGAACTCGTCAAAGGTGCTGGTAGGATCGGTACTCATTATTGCCTTTGCGAAGGACTCCTGTTCAAGTTTCTGAAGGCTCGCCCACTTGGAGGTCATAGTATCGGTGGTCCCATAATAAAGACTATATACTTCCTTAATGTTTTTGCCTGTGGAAAGCGGCCTGTCACCAACCATTATTGAAATAAGTCTCGGGAGGTTGCTAGTGACTAGTTCACTTGACAGATCCCAGTTGTTTATAGAGTAATTATCCTTAGGATCCTTTTTAAGCTTGGTAATCGCTTCCATGTCGCTTTTAAGAAGCTTGTGAGTGCTAAAATCAACATCGTTAATAGTTATTTCGCCCTTCATATATCTTGTAAGAATATCATAGGAAGCCTCAAGTTCATCAACATTATCAAATACACCGAACAGAGGATATGAACCGCCTGTACCAGAACCCTTACTTAATCCGGTTTCAATCCACTTGGCCTCATCTCTCAAGAGCAAATTGATTATTTTCACTGCTGCTTCAGGATTCTTATAATTCTTGTTTACAACCATGAATGAAGTTGCCGGTGAAGCCATGTGGACATAATAGTTGCCGTCGTCGGCCTCAGGATAAGCGTATGCCTGCCAATCCGGAGCGGGATTTTTCTTATATGCGTCAGCGAGATTATACCCGACCCACCATGGCCCAAAAAAGATACCTGTCT
>JAEYNI010000228.1 GCA_023412635.1 Bacillota bacterium | reverse complement strand
CAAGTCAGAATGCCGATCAGGATACCGGACATGTCTATGGCTTTAATCTTGTTTACAGTGGAAATCATTTTGGTCTTGTGGAAAAATCCGGTGGCGATATTGTCAGAGTTCAATTGGGTATAAATCCTCATTGTTTTGAATGGAGACTGTTACCAGGTGAATACTTTGAGACCCCGGAAGGAATAGTTACTTTCAGTTCTACAGGCTTCAACGGCATGAGCAGAAACATGCACTTATTTATTAACGAGCACATGGTTCGAGGTCACTGGAAAAACCGTGAACGTCCGGTGCTGATCAATAACTGGGAGGCTCATTTCTTTGACTTTAATGAAAAAAAACTTTTAAATCTAGCAAAAGACGCAAAATCGCTGGGAGTCGAGCTTTTCGTTCTGGATGACGGCTGGTTTTCAGGAAGGAATACCGATAAAAGCGGCTTAGGAGATTATTGGGTAAACCCGAGGAAGTTTCCCCGTGGTTTGAAGACTTTTTCAGATAAGCTAAAGGAACTTGGACTGGACTTTGGTTTATGGTTCGAGCCTGAAATGGTTAACCCTGACAGTGATTTATATAGAAGCCACCCCGAATATGCAGTGATACATCCTGCCAGAAGACCGGTTATGGGGAGAAATCAATTGGTACTTGATCTTACAAGAGCCGAAGTCAGAGACTATATTATTGAAAATGTTGGAGCTTTGCTGGATGGAGCAGGTATAAGCTATGTCAAGTGGGATATGAATCGCCACATGGCTGAAGGCTTTTCAGCGCTATTATCAAATCAAGGAGAGTTTTATCACAGATACATTATAGGACTTTATGAAGTATTATCAAAAATCTTCAGACCCCGCCCTCATATTCTTCTGGAAACCTGTTCAAGCGGCGGAAACCGTTTTGATTTGGGGATGCTCTGTTACAGCCCCCAGATATGGTGTTCGGATGACACAGATCCTGTTGAACGACTTAAAATTCAAACAGGTCTGTCATATTTATATCCTCCTTCAACTATGGGAGCACATGTTTCTCAATCTCCACATCAGCAGACCTTACGGAAAACACCTCTTTCTACCCGGTTTAATGTGGCTTGCTTCGGGTGTCTGGGTTATGAACTGGATCTGAAGTATCTGTCACCTGAGGAGAAAAAGGATATTGCAGAGCAGATAGCTTTCTATAAGCAGTATCGGAAGTTGTTCCAATTTGGTACCTTCTCCCGGATTAAAAGCCTTAAGGATAACAAGGTTGTATGGCAAAGCTTGAGTGAAGACAGGGAAACGGCAATAACAGGCTTTTTTCAGGTCCTCTCATCCGCTGCTGAAAGCGAAGACAAACTTGTTGTAAAGGGCCTGAAGGATGGCCGATATCTCGTAAGGAACAGGCCACAGCGGCTTTATATCGAACGGTTTGGAGGGCTTATGAAGCATATCCTTCCTATAGAGCTGAACCCTGACGGCCTGATTCTCAGAATGGCTAATCGGCACTACACCTTGACTGACTGTATTCAGGAGTTCTCCTGCTCAAACCTTACACTTTCAGCAGGAATTCCTCTCCCCAGCCAGTTTTCGGGAACGGGGTATAACGATAAGGTCCGTATGTTTGGAGATTTCGGTTCGGATTTATATATTATCTGCAGAAGTGATTCCTTATAGTTTGATTGTTTATTGTTTTATATAAATTATCTTAGGAGGCTTTGAGTTATGAGTAGTAATGTACCGCGAAACCGTTATTTCTTCGGGCTTGGCACTGTGGGAAGAGATATGCTTTATTCCATTGTAAGCATGTACCTGCTTTTCTACCTGACCGAAATACTTGATTTACCTGACTCCACAATGTGGTATATGACGGGAGCACTTACCATTCTTAGAATTTTTGATGCAGTTAATGATCCAATTATGGGAATTCTGGTGGATAACACACACTCCCGCTATGGGAAATTCAAGCCCTGGATTGCCATAGGAGGTATCATTGGAGGTATCTTAACAGTATTGTTATTTACTGATTTCGGGCTAACAGGCATCGGTTTTGTTATATGTTTTGTCATTATCTATCTTGCCTGGGATTTAACCTACGGGGCAAATGATATTGCCTACTGGTCAATGCTACCCTCCCTGGCTTATGACCAGAAGGAACGTGAAAGGATAGGCTCCTTTGCCCGTATATGCGCCAACGTGGGAATGTATATAATTGTTGTAGGTATTCTCCCCATAACCAATGCTCTCGGAGGAGATAAGTCGGCCTGGTTTACTCTGGCGGCAGTTATTGTACTTATAACCTGGGCATTTTTATGCTTCACACTGTTCGGTGTAAAAGAAGACCGTACTTTTAACAAGAAGCAGGAAAGTACTTCATTAAAGGAGTTGTTCAGGGTACTTTTCAAAAATGACCAGCTTTTGTATACAGCTATTGCAATGGCACTGTTTATGATCGGCTACTGCACAACCGCCAGCTTTGGTGTTTATTTCTTTAAGTATGCCTTCAAAAATGAAAATATGTATTCCGTTTTCGCAGGAATTTTGGGAGTATCACAGCTGCTGGCACTCAGCTGCTTTCCTGTTTTTTCAAAGAGATTCAGCAGGAAACAGTTGTATGCCTTTTCGACGGTGTTGGTACTTCTGGGCTACATCATTTTCTTTATTTCTCCTATGCATATGCTTCCAATTGGAATTGCAGGTGTACTGCTGTTCATAGGCGAGGCATTTATTCAGCTGCTGATGCTCATGTTTTTGGCAGATACCGTAGAATACGGACAGTGGAAGCTGGGACGGCGAAATGAAAGTATAACCTTTTCAGTTCAGCCGCTGATCAATAAAATCGGGGGAGCTATTGCAAACGGTATTGTTGGCATTACACTTATCCTGTCGGGAATAAACTCTGCCGCTACGCCTGAAGATGTTACAGATACCGGCTTATTGATAATGAAGCTGGCCATGCTGATACTTCCGCTGGTGTTTATTGTGGCGGGATACCTGATTTATCGCTCAAAGTACAAGATAGATAAGGAAATGTTTGATAAGATAGTGTCTGAGATCTCGGAGGGGGTCGAGCTCAAATGATAACAGAATAAATGTAATTGATTGGTTTATCAATAATTTATTATTGTTTTTCAATAATAAATTATTGACATTTAATATCTCCAGTTATATATTTAATTTATAAACACTATTAATTTATGCACAAGAAAAAACGGAGGTAATAAATGAAAATACTATTTATTCTACCTGCCCTGCAAGAAGCAAAAAGC
>JAEYNI010000125.1 GCA_023412635.1 Bacillota bacterium | reverse complement strand
TCGAATAAACAAGTTATTATTCAAACTTTATCTGAATACCGCGGTAAGTATATTGGTGCAAAAAGAGTAATGTAATTTTTATCATAAACCCACAAAAACGTCCTGTCAGGACGTTTTTGTGCATTATCTTTTAAAGTTCAAAGGAACCGCTTCTTTTTTTTTTCAAATCTACAATAAATATTTTCTAACCGATTAACCAGCTATTTCACTAGCTTGTTAATTTATTTTACTATTCAAATCATTTTTGCATATTATCTTTTACATATTATTTTTCAAAAATACTTATTAAAAAATACTTATTATAGATTAAGTATCTGTTAGTTTTACTTATTTTTATTTTCTTACCTGCTTCACTTTACCTGTTTCACCTCATATTATTAATTTCAATGGTTTTAATACTTCGGGAGGCCGTATGATCTACAAAAGACCCCTCTGTCTGTTTTGCCTGTCATTTATGGCTGGAATATTGCTTGCGTATAATTTCAGCCTATCTTTTACATTGGTTTTATCAGCCATTAGCTTTTTAGTTCTGGTTATAACCTACAAAAAGTTTAAAAGGGCCATGCTCGTCATATCTGCTGCGCTGATATTTTTTACTGCGGGCAGTCTGCTGTATAACAATTCGGAAAAACAATTTATCTATGACCTTAAAGATTATTATGGTAAATCAGTTACTCTTAACGGTTATATTGACAGTGAACTTGAGAGGGATGGCGATAAAATAAAATTTACCTTTAAGGAAACAAAGACACTGAAATCCAAGCTTTTGGTTATAGTGTACAATAGCCGGGGGGCCGAGGGCAGCTTTGATACCGGAAAAATAGGTTATAGAACCCGACTTTCTTTTCAGGGTGTAATTAATAGACCCAAAGGGGCAACAAATCCCGGTGGTTTTAATTATCAAAGATATCTTGCATCATTAGGTGTATCAGGAACTGTCAATATTTTTAATTCGGAGGTTACTACTAAAGGAATTGAGCCGGGAGGAATGATTAACAGACTGGGCTATGGTATTAAAAATAAAGTTTTGGGAATTGTTGAGTATTGTCTCAGTAAAAATCAAGCAGGTCTTTTAGCAGGAATGATAATCGGGTATAAGGACGGATTGGATGAAAATGCTTTTGAAGCTTTCAGTAAAGCCGGGCTGACTCACATTATGGTGGCTTCCGGCATGAATGTGGCATTTATCATTTTGCCCCTTTTGTTTTTATTTAAAAGATTAAATATTGGTAACAGGGCCTCAAGTGTTATCACCATATTTGTACTTATACTTTTTGTTTTTGTTACCGGCTTTTCGGCTTCGGTGGTCCGGGCAGTGATTATGGGCATAATCATATTAATAGGAAAGATTATTATGCGTGAGCCGGACATCTATACGAGTATTTCGGCAGCAGCTCTTATAATTTTGTTTATTAACCCGTTTACTATCTTTGATATAGGTTTTCAGCTTTCTTTTGGGGCAACCCTCTCTTTGGTTATGTTTTACCCGGTGATAAAGGCAGGCGTTTCACAGATACGAATTCCTGAAATTATTGCAGATACTCTTGCTGCTACACTTGCAGCGCAAATTGGAGTAGTACCCATAACACTTTACTATTTTAACAATCTTTCAATCATATCTGTTGTTTCCAATCTGTTAGTAGTTCCGATGGTTCAAATAATAACAATAATAGGTTTCATAATGGTTTTTGCAGGATTAATAGATATTAATTTGGCTGTACTTATAGGCTATATAAATAACACTTTTTTATCCTTTGTTCTCTTTGTAACAGAAACGTCGTCGAAGGTTCCCTTTGCTTCGCTAAAACTTCCCACACCTCCCATGTGGATGATTATTACTTATTACGTATGGATTATATATACGTTTATTGGAAGAGAAAGACTTAACCGTTTACTGGGATTCAAAAAAGTAAAATGGGCTGTGGTTATATTATTAGCTATTAGTTTACTGATTGGAAAAATAATTCCAAAACCCATTGAAATAACCTTCCTGGATGTAGGACAGGGGGACGGTGCATTTATAAGAACGACACAGGGGACGAAGGTATTAATAGATGGAGGAGGAAGGGAGGCCGGCTCAAAGTCTTCATTTGATATAGGTAAATCGGTTATGGTACCATTTATTTTAGATACCGGTACTAAAAGTATTGATATCGTTATAGCAAGTCATGGCCATTCTGACCACACTGAGGGGTTAGAAGCAGTATTGGAGGAAATCAAGGTGGGAATGCTTGTACTACCGGATACTGACGGGAATGGCTTCGAAAAGCTTAAAAACATATGTACTGGAAAAGGTATAAAAATAGAACTTTGTAAAAAAGGTGATATAATAAAGCTGGATAACGAGACTAGATTTGAAGTGATGAATCCACTGGAGTTTTCAATGGACGAATTATCACAGCAGTCTTTAAATAACAGCTCATTGGTGCTAAAATTAATATACAAAAATTTCAGTGTTCTATTTACCGGAGACAGTGAAATACCTGTTGAAGAAAGACTCGTTGGATCACAACTAAAACTTCAGTCGGATTTAATCAAGGTTGGTCATCATGGGTCAACGACTTCAAGCAGTACAGAGTTCATTGAAAGGATTAATCCTGAATATGCAGTAATATCCGTAGGCGAGCACAACAAGTTCGGTCATCCGTCACAATTTGTAGTTGACAGGTTAACCGAAAAAAATATAAAACTATACAGAACAGATGAATCGGGGGCTGTAACAGTTAAAAGCTACGGTAGAGGTCTAAAGGTGAGTACAATGTTACCGTAATTACCTAAAGATAAATACAATGCTACCGTAACGTCCTAAGAACAAGTACAATACTACTGTAACTGCCCATAACTACATTATGTGAATTATATCAGAGGAGATAGATTATGAGTTTGGAAATCCTTAAAAAGCAGATAAAAGAAGAAAAATTAATGAATATTTATCTGTTTACAGGTGCCGAAGAATATTTGAAAAAATATTATACCAATGCAATCACCAGGCTTATAGTTGAGGAAGATAATAAAGAATTTAATTTTATTACAATTGAAGGAAAAACAGATACAGATGCAATTATTTCAAACTGTGAAACCTTACCAATGTTCAGCGAAAAAAAGCTGGTAATTGCTAAAAATACAGGTCTCTTTAAGGCAAAAAAAGGAGAAGGAGCGAATACGGGAGCCGATAAAAAGTCAGGAAAGGACAAGCTGTCCGACTATCTTGAAAACATGCCCGATTATACCTGTCTGATTTTTATAGAAAGCGAAATTGACAAGAGAATCAAGCTTGTTAACACAATCAAAAAGTGCGGATTAATAGTGGAGATGGATTACCAGAAACCCGCTGACCTTGTCAAGTGGGTGGTTAAAGTTATTAAAAGCCATAATAAGAATGTCGATCAGATGACTGCCTCATATATAGTTGAAAACAGTGAGTATTCAATGACGGAATTGCTGAATGAAATTGACAAGCTTGTAAATTATGCAGAGGGTAAAAACGAGATTTCCATTAGGGATGTAGAAAAAGTATGTAATAAGACTATAAAAAGCAGAATATTTGACCTTACAGATGCTATTTCCGAAGGTAATATTTCTAAAGCGCTTTCATTACTAAATGATATGGCTGCTTTGAAGGAACCTATGCAGAAGGTTTTATTTATGATTGTCAGGCAGATCAGAATGGTTTACAGGATAAAGCTTTTAAGAAATCAGGGAGTAAGGGAGGATGCCGCTGCAAAACAGTTGGGGTTAACACCCTTCGTAGCTTCCAAGGTTATGAATGTCAGCCGGAATCTGGACATCAATGTTTTGGAAAGAGCCATGTATTACAGTCTGGAACTTGATGAGTCCATAAAAACAGGGAAAATATCAGACCGAATAGCTATTGAATTATTAATAGCTTCAATAGGGTCAAAGTAAATAGATTAAATTAAATAGATCATAGTGAATAATTATTAAGCATATATTGTGGGGGTCAAAATTGGAGAAGTGGATATTAAAGAATCCTAAAAATGACTTTGAGGAAATGTCATCTGAGTTAGGGATTAGTCCTTTGTTGTGCAGAATTTTGGTTAACAGGGGAGTTTCGGATTATCAAACAGCAAGAAACTTTATTGAGTCAGAAACCTCTGATTTGTTTGATGCCGGGAAAATCAAGGATCTTGAAAAAGGTGTAGACATTATAATCGAAAAAATTAAAGATAGCCGGAAGATTAGAATCATAGGTGACTATGATGTGGATGGGGTTATTAGTACATTCATTCTTTATAAGGCCTTTTGCAGATGTGGTGCCGAGGTGGATTATACCATACCTCACAGGATATTTGACGGCTACGGGATAAATAACAGTCTGATTGATAAGGCAAAGGAGGACGGCATTGATACAATAATAACCTGTGACAACGGTATTGCAGCCTCCGAGCAAATCAAGCACGCTAAAGCAGCAGGTGTTACCGTTGTAGTAACAGATCATCATGATGTACCCTTCATTGAAAATGACAATTGCGAGAGAGTATACATACTACCAGATGCGGATGCAGTCATTGATATAAAACGTGCAGACTGCGAGTATCCTTTCAAGTTATTGTGCGGTGCTGGCGTAGCCTTCAAATTTGTTCAGATGTTGTATAGGAAAATGAATATCTCCGAAGCCGAATGGGAGGAATTTTACGAATTTGTCGCAATTGCTACGGTATGTGATGTTGTTGATCTGGTGGAAGAAAATAGAATTCTGGTAAAAAAAGGACTTTCGGTTATTGGGAATACTAAAAACATCGGGCTGAAAGCGCTAATGAAGCAAACCGGTATTTATGGTAAAGAAATAGGAGTTTATCATCTTGGCTTTATAATCGGGCCGTGTATAAACGCTTCCGGGAGATTGGATTGGGCCGAAAAGGGTCTGAAAATGCTTTTGAGTACCACATTGGAAGAAGCTGAAATGCTGGCGTTGGAACTACACGAACTGAATAACGAAAGAAAAATCATGACTCTGGCAGGAGTGGAAGAGACTGTTGCGACTATTGAAAGCAGTAGCCTGAAAAACGATAAAATACTGGTGGTTTACAAACCGGATATTCATGAAAGCATTGCAGGCATTATAGCCGGAAAAATACGTGAAAAGTATAATGTTCCCACTTTTGTGATAACTGATGCTGAAAACGGAGTTAAAGGCTCAGGAAGGTCAATAGAGGAATACAATATGTTTGAGGGACTGCTCAAATGCAGGGAATTGCTCACTCGGTTCGGGGGACACCCGATGGCGGCAGGTCTCAGTCTTGAACGGGATAATCTCGAGTTGCTCAGGAAGCAGCTCAATGAGACTGCAACCTTGACAGAGGACGACCTTATACCAAAGGTGTATATAGATGCGAGAGTTCCTCTATCAAAAATAAACCTCAAGGTTGCAGAAGAACTTTCGCTGTTGGAGCCCTATGGGAAAGGCAATTCAAAGCCTCTTTTTGCTGAAAAGGATATTTCAATTACAAAAGCAACAGTATTGGGCTCGGACAAAAATGTACTCAAGCTTAGGCTTTTGGTGTCTCCGGGAAGGTATCTCGATTGTATTTACTTTGGTAATATATTCGATTTTGATGAATATATTGGAGGGAAATATGGTTCGGGGGAGCTGGCAAAGCTTTATTCCGGTCAACCAAACGCAGTTAAGCTGGATTTGATATTTCAGATTGACATTAACGAATATAACGGAAATAGAAATGTACAACTAATAATGCAGCACTATAGATAAATTAATAATAAAAATTGTATGTTGTAAGTATTAGTTTCTTTAATTATAATAATATCATTACACAAATTCAGTACCATAAAGAGAGGTTTATTGAAATGGACTTAAAAACAAAGCTGAGACACGTTATGGATTTTCCCAAGGAGGGAATTGATTTTATTGATATTACTACTGTGCTTCAAGATCCGGAAGCCTTTAAGGAGTGTATGGATTCCTTCAAGGAGTATGCTGAACAGCT
>JAEYNI010000104.1 GCA_023412635.1 Bacillota bacterium | reverse complement strand
CACTGTCTCAGAACCAGATAAACTATCTTGTTACCAAAGCATCCGATGAAGAGCTTGAAGCCTTTGAAACATTGACCAAACAGCTAATCTCTCAATCGATGGCAGAGGCCGTTACCGAAAGTAACCTGGCAATACATATACATAGATTACAGAATAGCTATCAAAGTGAACAGGGTATCAGTCAGGAACTGAAAAATATAGGTGAACAGCTGGTCAGAAGTATTTTAAAGCCAAACAGGATTGTTGATGATGAGGCTACAGAAAAGAAAAAAGAGGAAGCCTATAATGATAATGCAAATATAGTCAAAATAAAAAAAGAGTCCAGAATCATAAGCTTTGGAGATATAGTAACAACAGACAAATTGAAACTGCTCGAAGAACTAAATCTTCTTGAGAAAAACGGAAAATACGATTATCTGTTCTCTTCCGGTATTCTTCTGATAATTACTTTGCTTGCCGTTCTGACAGCAGTATTCTTGAAAAAATATAACAGGGATATATACAATAGCCGGAAAGATATACTGTTAATCTGTCTGATTGTAACGATAATTCTTGTATTGGCCAGGTATCTGTTTACTTTTTACAATGGGCTGGTAATACCGATATTTGTTGGTACAATGCTTATAGCAACACTCTTGAATGTGGAAACTGCCGTTGTAATAAATTGTGTATTAACAATTGCCATATCAATCATGTCCAAGGGGGATGACAAATTCCTGTATATGGGACTGGTTTGCGGTGTGATATCTGCTTTTTTAGTTTCAAAGGCCAACCAGCGAAGTAAAATGTCTATGAACGGTATACTCCTCGGACTAATAAACATTGTCTTCATTGTTTGTCTGGATTTCATTAACAAAAGCGGCTCAAGGGAAATATTGACCGACAGTATCGTGGTATTTCTAAATGGTTTTGTTTCAATGATACTGACAATAGGCTTCCTGCCGTTTTTGGAAAGTGCCTTTAACATCGTAACACCTTTAAAGCTTCTGGAATTGTCAAATCCCAACCATCCTCTGCTGAAACGACTGCTTATTGAGGCACCGGGAACCTATCATCACAGTCTGATGGTTGGAAACCTTGCAGAGATTGCTACTGAGGAACTGGGCGGAAATGCTCTTCTGGCCAGAACAGGTGCTTATTTCCATGATGTGGGCAAACTTAAGAGGCCTGACTTATTCAAAGAAAATCAGCTTACTGAAAACCCCCATGACAGGATGACCCCAAATCTCAGTACACTTGTTATAACATCGCATACCAAGGATGGGCTGGATATAGCAGCCAAATATAAGCTGCCTCAGGTGATACTTGATATAATAAAACAGCATCATGGAACAACTTTGGTAGCGTATTTTTACCATAAGGCTTTAAAGAGCGAGAAAGACGGCACTGAGATAAAACAGGAAAATTTCAGATATGAAGGGCCTAAGCCCCAAACCAGAGAAGCCGCCATCGTAATGCTGGCTGACTCTGTTGAAGCTGCCGTGAGATCCATGACCGACAAAACAGAAGCTAAAATTGAAGCTTTGATAAGAAAGATAATAAAGGATAAGCTTGATGATGGCCAGCTGGATAACTGTAAACTCACTTTAAATGATCTTAATAAAATAGCCAATTCCTTTATGAAAGTTTTAAGCGGATACTTTCATGCCAGGGAACAGTACCCTGAAATAAAGGAAGCTGCTACTGGAGAGAATAAGTCTTACATCGAAGCTGCTATAGATAAAGAAAAGATAGACAAAGCTGATATGGACAAAGAAGCCGAGGAGAAAGCAGTTTATGAAGGAGCAGTTTTAGAAAAAGCAGATAAAGAAAGAGAAGTTAATGAGAGAGAAATCAGAGAGAAAGTAGCCTATAAGGTTACGGAAAATAGGGAAGAAACACGTAAAAAAGGAGAAGCGAGAGTTGATAATAATAGAAAATGAGCAGGATAAAGTGGAAATATCCGATAGTATAATCAAATTAATTGAAAAAACCATTGAGCTCAGCATGAAAGCCGAAAAGCTTGCTAAAGCTTATGAGGTAAGTGTTTTAATAGTGGACGATGAGGAAATCAGGGCTATAAACAAGGAACATAGGAATATTGACAAGTCTACAGATGTACTCTCCTTCCCAATGGCTGAATTTGAAAATGGCGAACTCATTTCGGACGAAGGAGATTATGACCTTGAGTTTGAAGAATTGATGCTTGGTGATATAATTATATCAGCAGAAACTGCAAAAAGGCAGGCAGATGAATACGGGCACTCCTTCGAAAGAGAAATTGCCTTTTTGACAGCGCATTCCTGCTTCCATTTGCTGGGTTATGACCATATGGAAGAGGAAGAGGAAAAGCTAATGATTGGCAAACAGGAGAGCATATTACAGCAAATGGGACTTACGAGAAATGATATCATTTGAGAATATAGCTAGGTAATGAGATAAAGATACATCATGCAAGCATATAATAGCTATATAATGTGATTGTTTTAATATGGAGTGCTTATGAAGAACAAGAATCTTTTCGAGAGCTTTAGAACTGCTTTCCAGGGTATATGGTATACCTTTGTGAATGAAAGAAATATGAAAATACATCTGGCAACCGCCGCCATCGTTATTCTTCTCTCCATTTGGCTTAAAGTAGGCAAACTAGAAATGACGGTATTATTTCTTACAATTGCAATGGTAATTTGCTTTGAGCTGATCAATACAGCTATGGAAGTAATGGTTAACATAATAGTTGATGTTTATCATCCAAAGGCTAAAATAATAAAAGATGTATCGGCAGGTGCGGTATTTGTATCCGCCATATTTAGTATTGCAATTGGAGTAATAATACTTGGGGATAAGCTATTAAATAAAGTGATAAGTATTATTGATTATATAAGGTAGATTTTATAGTATGGAGGTCATATGATTACAGATCTGAAATTAATAGATTACGCAAGAAAAGCAATGGAAAATGCCTATGTACCTTACTCAAAATTCCATGTGGGAGCTGCACTGCTTACAAAAACAGGCAAGGTTTATACCGGGTGTAATGTTGAAATAGCTTCCTTTGGGGCTACAAACTGTGCTGAGAGAACGGCGGTTTGGAAAGCTGTTTCAGAAGAGGGGAAACTGGAGATAGCCAAGATAGCCGTTGTCAGTGACGAACCGGATTACATATATCCCTGCGGTATATGCAGACAGGTTCTGGCAGAGTTTGCCGATGATGAAATGGAGTTAATAGCTACAAAGAAAAATGGAGAATACAAGGTGGTGCGCTTTGGGGACGTTCTACCAAACGCATTTAGAAGTTTTTAAGTATAAATTACAGTTCAAAATAGTTATGGAGGATATATGTCGTTTAAATCGGGTTTTGTATCAGTAATAGGAAGGCCGAATGTTGGAAAATCTACACTGTTAAATGCAATTACAGGACAAAAAATTGCAATAATGTCGGATAAGCCACAAACCACAAGAAATACTATCCGTGGAGTAATTACAAATGAACAATGCCAGCTGGTGCTTATAGACACACCTGGCATTCACAAGCCTAAAACCAAATTGGGCGAATACATGGTGAATGTTGCATCTGAAACCATGAAGGAGGTAGACCTTATACTTTTTCTTGTGGAAGCTACTACGCCGGCAGGAAATATGGACATCAGCATAATAGAACAGCTTAAAAAGGTTAAAACCCCTGTATTTCTCATTTTGAACAAGGTTGACATTGTAAGTAAGGACAAGCTCTTTTCAATAATTGAAAGCTACAGTAAGCTCATGGACTTTAAAGCAATAATACCGATTTCTGCTTTAAAAAATGACGGTACAGATATAATATTAGATGAAGCGTTGAAGTATATCCCTGAGGGTCCGCAGTTTTTCTCGGAAGATACGCTGACAGACCAGCCGGAGAAGGTAATTGCTGCTGAAATGATAAGAGAAAAGGTACTGTTGAACCTGGATGAAGAGGTACCTCATGGAGTAGGCGTGGAAGTAATGTCATTCAAGGAGAGGGAGGATGGACTGATAAACATTCAGGCTACCATCTATTGTGAAAAAAGCTCTCATAAGGGAATTATTATTGGCAAGCAGGGACAGATGTTAAAGAAAATAGGCAGTGCAGCACGATATGAAATAGAAAGATTGCTGGACACTAAAATATTTCTGGAGCTTTGGGTCAAGGTTAAGCCCGACTGGCGTAATAACGACAGTATGCTTAAAGATCTGGGCTATAAAAGTAAAAAATAGTAGAATGGATTAGCCTGGAGGCCGCAGAGGTAAATGGGTACTGTACATTACAAGGGAATTGTCATAAAAGAAGTAAATACCGGAGAGGCCGATAAGATAGTAACAGTTTTAACAGCAGAAGAGGGTAAGATTTCAATTGCCGCAAAAAACGCCAGAAGGCCCAAAAATTCTTTAAGCAGCGGGACACAACTGCTATGTTTCAGCGATTATATGCTATTTAAGGGCAAGGAATTGTATAATATGTCCTGCTGTGAGGTTATTGAGCCAAATTATGAAATAAGGAATGACATTTTTAAGCTTACTTACAGTTCACACATTCTGGAGCTTATTTCCGATAATGTTCAGGAGGGAGAACCCTCCGGAAGCATACTCCAGCTTTTGTTGAACACTCTTTACGTTATTGCTAAAACCGACCGCTCTCTTGATTTGGTGACCAGAGTTTTTGAACTGAGGCTTATGGCTTTGCTGGGCTACGAACCTCATGTATCAAGCTGTATAAATTGTAACAGCACAGATGACGAGAATATGTACTTTGATCTGGATAATTCGGGAATTGTTTGTGCTGAATGTGTTAACCCTAAGGGAAGGGTAGTACCTCTTTTACCAGGAACGGTGAAAGCATTGAAGTATATTATGAAAATCAGTCCCCAGAAGCTGTTCAGCTTTTCCTTATCAGAGCAGTCAATTAAAGAACTGGGAATTATATCCAGGAAGTATATAAAAGAGCATCTGGGAAAGGAATATAACAAACTGGATTATTTAAAGCAATTAATGTAAACGGGTTTGATCTCATATTTGGAGTGATATATGAACAATATAGGGCCCACCATATCAGTAATTATTATTGTCATAAATATTGTATTCATTATCACGGCTGTTTTCTTTGAACGCAAAAAACCGGTTCAGGCTTTAAGCTGGGTTTTAACCCTGTCTTTACTGCCTTTACTAGGTTTTTTTCTGTATTTACTGTTTGGAAGAAAATCCTATAAGCAGTACAGTCATAAGGTTTTTAAGAATTATAACAAAATTCCGTATGGTAAAGAAATAAAGGTTCCAGATTTTCACGGAGAACCAATTAAACAGCTTATGAGACTTAATGCTGCTACCTCTCAAAGTCCGTATACAGATAACAATGAGGTCGTTATCTTTACCAGTGCTCTGGACAAATACAATCAGTTGTTCAAGGATTTGGAGGAAGCCAAGGAATCAATACACCTTCTTTATTTTATATTTCAAAATGACAATATCGGTAAAAAATTGATTGAATTGCTTGCTAGAAAGGCAAAAGAAGGTCTGGAGGTGCGGGTATTATTCGATCATGGCTCAAATCTGCTGATGCCCTTTGAGGCGTATTCCTCCATTAGAGAAAATGGGGGTGAGGTATTCAGCTATTTATCAAATACATTCAACAATTTTCTTAAGGTCAATTTCAGGAATCATCGTAAAATCGTGGTGATAGATGGCAAAATCGGGTATACAGGAGGAATAAACATTGGAGATGAATACCTTGGCTTTCATAAAAAAATAAAACCCTGGAGAGACACTCACTTAAAAATAACCGGCAGCAGTGTGCTTGACCTTCAGCTGAGGTTTATTGAAGATTGGCTGTATGCGTCAAAACAGGATTCGGATATGTTCGACAGTATCCGGTACTTTCCTGAAATAGAAGCAGGTAAAGGAAGCACCGGAATACAAATTGTGTCCAGCGGCCCGGATACTTCCGGTCAGGAAATAAAACGTGGCATGCTCAAAATGATTAGTTCGGCAAAGGAGAGTATCCTTATCCAGACGCCATATTTTGTACCTGATACCGCTTTTCTGGAGGCTCTTCAGAATGCTGCCTTATCCGGTGTAGAGGTAATGATTCAGATTCCTGGTGTACCGGATAAGCATTATGTCTATAAAGCAACAATGTCTTATGTAGCAGATGTTATAGACTATGGAATAAAGGTTTATATTTATCCCGGCTTTATACATGCAAAAATGATGGTAGTGGATAAGCTTGTCTCTGCGGTGGGAACTGCAAATATCGATATGAGAAGCTTCTCACTTAATTTTGAAATTGATGCCTTTATGTATGGAGAAGAAATAACTAACAGATGTTCAAATATATTCCACGAGGATTTGAAGTTATGCAGACTTATAACTAAAGAAGAGTTTGGAAAGAGAAGTATCTATTCCAGGATACAGGAAAGTACTTTCAGATTATTTTCGCCGATACTGTGATAATTAAGTAAATTGCATCAACATAGTTACCAGAATTTTATCAGGTTTATTGTCTTAGCACTTCAAATGAAATATAATTGATAGAAATAAGGCTGAAAACGGTAAGGGAGGTATATTGGACAATAAACTGATTATGACATGTCTAATAAAGTAAGATATGATTGAACAGATTACCAGAGATATGATTTTATATTTTGATAAGGATGTAAGAAGAATCAACCATGCTCTGAAGGTATATAGTTTCTGCTCTACCATAGCAGCACTTGAACAGCTTGACGAAAGAAGCAGTCTGATTGTAAATCTTTCCGGGATTCTTCATGATATAGGTATTAAGGAAGCTGAGAGAAAGTATAACTCATCTGCCGGACCCTATCAGGAAAAGGAGGGACCGGAAATAGCACGACAGATTTTGGAGAGGCACTCTATTGATTCTAATGTTATTGAGCGTGTTTGCCATATAGTAGGGCATCACCACAGCTACGGCAAAATTGATGGAGACGATTTCCAAATTCTGGTGGAAGCAGATTTCCTTGTGAATATTTTTGAGGACCAAATGGATAATATGGCTGTAAATTCAATCCGGAGGAAATATTTTAAAACCAAAGCCGGTACAGAGCTTCTGGGAAGGATGTACTTGTTAGAAGTTAGAGGTTAGAAGTTAGAGGTTAGAAGTTAGAGGTTAGAAGTTAGAGGTTAGAAGTTAGAGGTTGGAGGTTGGAAGTTGGAGGTTGGAAGTAAGAGGTAAGAGGTAAGAAGTTTGAAGTAAGAAATAGAGAGATTACAGTAAATGCTGTTGAATTCATAGCAGAGTAGAAGATTAAAAGGAGTTTTTTCTTTGTTAAAACTTGTAAAGTACTTAAAACCATATATCAAGCAGGTGACTTTAGGGCCTGCTTTTAAATTGCTTGAAGCCATTCTTGAGCTGTTAATACCGTTAATGATGGCCAAACTAATTGATAACGGTGTCAAAACAAATAATACTTCCTTTGTATACACAATGGGAGGACTGATGCTTATAACAGCAGTTATAGGGGCAGGTTCAGCATATATATGCCAATACTATGCATCTGTGGCATCCCAGGGTTTTGGAACAACAATGAGAACTCTGTTATTCAAAAAAATCCAGAGCTTTTCCTACAATGAAATTGATAAAATAGGAACACCCTCCCTAATAAACAGAATAACAAGTGATGTAAATCAATTGCAGTTTGCAGTTGCCATGCTGATAAGGCTGGTAATACGTGTACCTTTTCTGTGCATTGGCGGTGTTGTAATGGCCATGATAATCAACCTCAGGC
>JAEYNI010000082.1 GCA_023412635.1 Bacillota bacterium | reverse complement strand
AGGGTCTCCACGGAAAAGGGGTCAACGCCCGCATGCCATTGCAGATCGCCCCTAAGCCTTAACTCCCAGCATCAGCCCACAACTGGGCGTAGCAAGCCGACACAAGGAACTTCATCGATGTGCCCTTCAACGGATTTTTAGGCCCGTCTTCAGAATCACAAGTACTGACTAGAATACTGCGCCACCCTATTTTCTGTCAATTAAATAGTATATATAACTCCATATAATTTAACAATAAACGCTAAATCACATACTAATAAGAGCTTATGGCTTATACAAATGCCATCGAGAACACATTATAACATAGAACACTCTAAAATTCAAAGGGAACTTTAATCCAAATTTAGAAATGGAATCAACTATAAAGCCTATAATAGTGCTCCCGTACAAAAATACAACAATGTGTCGCACACGAAATAAAAAAACTAATATCCTTGATAGGTATTCGTTTTCTTTATTTCTAACCATGCTTCCACATTGTTATAATTTATACTCACGCACTATTCAGGGATATCACTTTGATTACAGGTCTTAATTTGATCTCGTCACCAGCGCGGCGGCTAACTCTCTGAGGAAATCCGCTCTCTTTCCGAACTGTTCCAAAAAAGCTATTCCTTCATTTGTTACATCCTTAAGCATTTGCTTAGATTTCTCTAAACCGTACAGAGTTACATAGGTTGACTTGTCACTTAATGCATCACTGCCAGGCTTTTTCCCCATCTCCTCCATGCTGCCTTCAATATCTAAAATATCGTCCTTTATCTGAAAAGCCAAACCAAGATTAGCAGCATAATTTGAAAGAGCAGCAAATTGTTTCTCATCAGCACAACTAATTATTGCAGCCGCTTCAACAGGCGCTTTTATTAATGCTCCTGTTTTAAGCTTGTGCATTGTTTTCAGTTCATCACAATCGGCCCTTCTCCCCTCGCCGTTCAGGTCAATAACCTGACCACCTATCATTCCAAGAGAACCGGCATACTGCGCTATTACCTCCATAGCCTTGAGCTTTTTAATACTGTTCCCAGCCAGAGCGTCCTTTATCATTGTCTCATAGGCCAGATTTAATAGTGCGTCCCCTGCCAGGATAGCCATTGCCTCACCAAACATCTTGTGACTTGTGGGTTTGCCACGTCGGAAATCATCATTGTCCATGGCTGGCAGGTCATCATGTATCAGGGAATAGGTATGGATCATTTCTATGGCACATGCAAAAGCAACGACCTCTCTCGGCTCTTTTTCAAATAACTCAGCAGTGGCTAATGCCAGAGTGGGTCTAAGTCTTTTCCCTCCAGCCATAAGACTGTAGAGCATGGCTTCCTTAAGGCTGATATAGTATTGACTTTCAATGGAGATACTGTTTGCCAGACTATTTTCGATTATTTCAATATAAAATGCTTGTTTATTTTTTAAGCTCATAATTCAAAATCCTTTTCTACCAGATTACCTTCTTCGTCCTGAAGAAGGATGGATATCTTTTTTTCAGCCTCATCAAGTTTTGCAGCGCAGTACCTTGATAATTCTATTCCATCCTGAAAGTTACTTATGGAATCCTCTAAAGATATATCGCCCTTCTCAAGTTTTGACACTATTTGCTCAAGTTGGCAGATAGCCTCTTCAAAACTTTTATCATAAGAACATTTTTGTTCTGTAATATTTAAATCCTTGTTCATATATTCTCCTCCTATGTTATGGTGATGTTGAAACCACATTACAGTTAGCTTTTCCATCATTAAGGCTTATTTCCAGCATATCACCCGGCTTAACCTGTTCACGCCTGTTTACTATACCACCCTCAGAATTTCTGACTACACTGTAGCCTCTCTCCATAACTTTAAGCGGGCTAAGGGCATCCAGCTTTCCAGCCAGCAAAGCAAACTGCGATTTCTTTTCCTTAATAAGCATCTCGTTATTTCTGAATAAATGCTTAACCTCATTGTCCAGCTTCAATCTGTATTGATTAAGCCTGTCGTACGGCTGTCGGAAAACCGGTCTGGATCTTATCTTCTGCAACTGATTTTCACAAAGGCTCAGCTTTTTAACAAGAGCACCCTTCATTCTGACATTATAGTTCTGAAGTTTGTATTTTAGAACTTCAACCTCTGGTACTGCAAGCTCCGCCGCTGCTGACGGTGTCGGAGCCCGCATGTCGGAAACGAAATCACAGATGGTGAAGTCTGTTTCATGGCCTACAGCCGATATTACAGGGATTTTAGAGGCATATACGCTTCTGGCTACCACCTCTTCATTGAACGCCCAGAGCTCCTCCAGAGAGCCGCCGCCCCGGGCAATAATTATTACATCCACCCGTCCATGCTCATTCAGCTTGTTTATAGCAGCAGCAATCTGTCCGGCGGCTTGCACTCCCTGCACTGCTACCGGGTACAATACCAGTTTCATTTTACTGTGTCTTCTATATGTAACATTAATGATATCTCTTATGACCGCCCCGGTTGAGGAGGTAACCACTCCTATACTCCTCGGTAGCAGTGGCAGCTTTTTCTTTATTGCAGCATCAAAGAGCCCTTCCTCCTGCAGCTTATTTTTCAGCTGTTCAAAAGCCAGGTGAAGCGCACCCAAACCGTCAGGCTGCATGTCACTGGCATAAAGCTGGTACTGTCCATCCCTCTCAAAAACCGATATATACCCTGACACAATTACCTTGTTTCCGTTCTGAGGAACAAATTTTAGTTGATTTGCCTGTGTTTTGAACATGACACATTTAAGAATACTGTTTTCATCCTTAATGGTGAAATACATGTGTCCGGTATAATGGTGCTTAAAGTTCGATATTTCACCTCTGACAGATACCCCCGATAGTATCCCGTCATTTGAAATGAGTTGCTTTATATAGTTATTAACGTCTGATACTGAAAAAACTTTATTCAATTCAAAGCTTCCTTTCTGCTTATAAATATCCCTAACGTTAAAAAAAGATAATGCCGAAAATCTCACATTATCAGTTTTTATAAGCTAAGCTATTTATCTGATGGGTTAACCGTTTCGGAAATAATGTCACTATCCGGAGTATTAACAGCTATCTCTTTTCCGGACTCATTTTCCTTTGCGTCTTCTTTAGTTACCTTTGCAAGCAAACCATTTACAAAAGCACCTGCATCTTCATTACTGTATTTTTTAGCCAGTTCAACTGCTTCATTTACTGAAACACTATATGGAATATCCTCACGATACAAAATTTCGTATATACCAATTCGAAGTACTGATAAATCAATTTTAGACATTCTGCTGATTTTCCAGCCCATAGCATATTTTTCAATAATGTTGTCCAGCAGTTCAATTTTTCCGCTGACTCCATCTACCACACTTCGGATGTATTTTTTATCACTTCCTGTTATGCTTTCATCCTCAAGTACAGCATCGATTTGTTCATTTCTATCATCTCTCTGTATTTCCAGCTGATACAGCAGTTTCATTGCAGCTTCCCTGGATGCACGGCGTCCCATTAAACAATTCCTCCTATGTATATAACATATATTTTAGTATTTTCAAACTTCAGATTTCTTATTTAAGTGAAAAGGAAAAGTGAATAGTGAACAGTTATGTTTGATTGGCTACGCCAATCTTTTCATTATAACGGCTTAGGACGTAACCTATCTACACCTACTCACATCTAACTTCCTGCTTCCAACTTCTAACTTCTAACTTCTAACTTCCAACTTCTAACCTCTAACTTCCAACTTCTAACCTCTAACTTCTAACCTCTAACTTCTAACTTCTAACTTCCAACTTCCAACTTCCAACTTCTAACCTCCTACCGGTACGTTCCCGGAGGAAGTATCCTGTCAAGCAGGTTCTTAATATAGTCCTTATCCTGGGAAAGTCTCTTTCCTATATAGAATCCAAAGACAACACATATTACAATAAATAATGCTTTTAAAACCCCCAACAGCAGAACAATGATTGCGATGGAAAGACCTATTCCGGCTCCGATAATCTCACCTTTATGCTGCCTGTAAACCTCGTAAAGTTTTTGCTTATCCATAAATAACCTCCATATGCTACTCTACTCTCGAAGACTTATATCCGGTGAAAATACTTTCAATAAGTACTTTGACACTTTCAACCTGAACCCCGGTACATTCTTCCACAGAGGATTTAACTTTTACCTGCATATCCTCGGAAAGCAGTGGAATGTTTATTTCGGGAAGCACAATAGCTTTTACGGTTATGCTTACGCTTTCACCAACTTTTGTAACATATGCCTTTGAATCACGAATACCTGACAGCTTTCTAGAGGTTGCAAGAGCAATATTTTCAATGGAGTTTAAGGTAATCCTGATGTCACCATTTTTATTATACTTTATAATAGCTTTTTTATCCCCTTCGGGTTTAAAACCAGAAAGCAGAAAAGTCAGGCTCAAACAAAAGAATATTGATGCTATGATGAACATGACTATTGATGGATTTCTATAAGCTAATACTTCATTAAATAAATATGTATATGTGTCGGTTAATATGTCCGACCTTATGGTTACCAGCATTGCAAACATTGAAGCAATTGTAAGAAAGAATGCATAGATTGCAAGCAAAACTCGTAATATTATATTCATTATGCTCCACCTCTTTTCAATTTTATAGAGAGAAACTCTGTCCTTTGTATATAACTTGCTAACAGTTACAGCTAAAAGCCTAAAATAATTATACTTCAAAAAAACCCTAATATCAAATTGCTACATATATATGAATTTTTTGGCTATATAATAATTATCTCCAGCAAAATTGCTTATATACTTTTATTTGACTCAGTATCCTTTTTAATTTCCTTATCGAAATTAACTCCCTGAACATGAATATTAACTTCAATTACATTGAGCCCGGTCATCGATTGAACGGCATTCTTGACTTTGTCCTGAATTTCCCAGGCAACTTCCGGGATACGAGCACCAAATTCAACAATAATATAAAGGTCTATAGCTGCTTCTTTTTCTCCAACCTCAACCTTTACACCCTTTGAAAGATTTTTTCTACCGAGTATTTCGGCAATTCCTCCAGCAATTCCTCCACTCATTCCCGCAACTCCGGGAACATCGGTAGCAGCAATTCCTGCGATAATCGCAACAACCTCTTCAGATATTTTCACCGATCCATAATCGTCCAAAATATTCTGTTCCTCTTCCATTATGCACCTCTCCATTTAACGGGTTAACATATATTAAGCCACAGCCTTAGTCATAAAAACCCGTAATCAGGTCAAAATGCAGTTTCTAAACGTATGGCTCAGTTTGGTAAAATTATATCATTTAAGTTCACATTAATCAATCAGATAAATGTCGTAAAAATCCGCTGTTTTACATACTCATACTCTATTATACCCATCAATAATATCTTAAAATCAAAAAGAAAAGGTTATCCTATGGAACGAATAGCAACTTCTATCTATAGCAGCTATTTCCCGTTCCTTTGTAAGATAACCTCAATGATATTGTTGAAATTTATGTTTGTCAATTAGAAGTACTTCTTTATCACTATTTTTTCCATAGGGATATTTGCCTGTCTGGTGACGATATCTACTATCTGTGCCGTCTGCTGCTTGGTTATGGCCGGTGCTTTTACAACTATATCTACACTCCCGTCATCCCCAAACAATGCAACAACATCACTGAAGCCCTTACTTTTAATCAGGTTTTCAATGTTTAATTCCTTTTGTGAAGTCTCAACTATCTTCATCATCTTAGCCTGAGCTTGAGTTTTAGCTTCCTTGGTAGCACTTTGATCGTCAGTTATACTCTTCATTATTTCTATATCTTTGCCTCTGACAACATCTCTGTCCATTTTTGTCTGAGCAAAGTAGTTATTTGCTTCTTTTGAAGCAGTTACTGTCTTCTCTGAATCATCAACTGCTGCTGTACCCTCGTCTGTTACTTCATGACTATCAACATATACAGCATCACCAATTTGAGCAGAGTCTTCCTCACTGAATTGTGAGCTCTTGTTATAGCTGTACTGTAGATAGCCTGCAATAACTAGCATCAATACAAGGGATAGTACGATAATCTGTTTTCTTTTTAAAAATTTCATCACATAGACCCTCCTAACAATCTGAATAGTTTTTTA
>JAEYNI010000071.1 GCA_023412635.1 Bacillota bacterium | reverse complement strand
ATAGAACAATATCGCAAACCTTTTTTATTTGTTCAGCATTAGCAAGTGATGTTCCGCCAAATTTTGCTACTTTCATGTTGCTTCCTCCATCCATAATAACTTATAGTTTTTTATACTTGACAGGAGTTATCAAAATAGTGTGCCGGTCATACAAGAAATATTGAAAAGCTATAATAAGCAGCCGACCATGGGCCGGCTTTTGTTTCCGATTTTAATCTGCACTTTTTACTATTATGAGATATCTCCCAGTATTTTCTTACGGGATTCTTAATGCATAAGCTTAACTAAGCTCAATTAAGCTCTCTCTCAAGCGCGTTAAGTAAGGCAAGGATGTCCTCTGTTGCTATTGAACAGAGGGGATTTATCGCCTATTTACCGCCTATTTATATCTCATAAATTATACAAAAAAACATTATATATGGCAATAAGTATTTGTAATATAAGTAATTATAATGTATGATATTTATTGTTTAATTGATACAGGTTTTAAGGCTTATACTATTACATATAATAACAAATATGCATTAGCGTTGGAGGATTTTTTGTGGATTTAAAGGAGTTTGACTACTATTTGCCCGAAGAGCTTATAGCTCAGCACCCGTTGGATAAAAGAGATATGTCGAGATTAATGGTGCTGGACAGAGAATCGGGAGAAATTAATCATAAATTGTTCAAAGATGTTGTAGATTACTTTAGTGAGGGCGACTGTCTGGTATTAAATAATACTAGAGTAATACCTGCCAGACTTCTTGGTGAAAAGGAAGGCAGCGGAGGGAAAATAGAGTTTGTCCTACTGAATAGGGTCAGCGGAGACAACTGGGAAGTAATTCTCAGGCCGGGTAAAAAAGCAAAGCCCGGAGCACGGTTCATTTTCGGCAACGGAGAGCTTAAGGCCGAAATACTTGAGGTGCTGGAGGAAGGAAACAGGCTTGTAAGGTTCATATACGAAGGCGTCTTTGAGGAGATACTGGATAAGGTAGGGGTAATGCCTCTGCCGCCGTATATTACTGAGAAGCTTGAAGATCCCGAGCGATATCAGACTGTCTATGCAAAATATAATGGTTCGGCGGCGGCACCTACTGCCGGCCTGCATTTTACGCAGGAACTGCTACAAACCTTGAAAAACAAAGGAGTTACCATCGCATATGTTATGCTCCATGTGGGGCTTGGTACCTTCAGGCCGGTTAAGGTTGAAGACATTACCCAGCATAAAATGCACTCTGAATATTATTCTATCGGCCAGGAAGCCTGTGATGCAATTAACACTGCGAAAAGAAACGGAAAGAAGGTAGTGGCAGTAGGGACTACCAGCTGCAGAGTGCTGGAAACTGTAGGGAACAACAATGAAGGGAAACTCATACCCGCTGACGGTTGGACTGATATATTTATATATCCGGGCTACAGCTTCAAAATTGTGGACAGGCTTATTACAAATTTCCATCTGCCTGAGTCAACATTGATAATGCTGGTAAGCTCTCTGGCCGGAAGAGAAAAGGTTCTAAATGCCTATGAGGTTGCAGTCAGGGAACGCTACAGATTTTTTAGCTTTGGTGATGCAATGTTTATTAAGTAGTCAGGAGTCAGAAGACAGAACTTAGTAGTCAGAAGTTAGTAGTTTTTGAGTTAAGAATACAAGAAGGATATGTCATTTAATAATTAGCACATTACAAAGAAAATATTTAAAGCAAACGGAAGGATTATAGATATGGCAGCAGTTACTTACGAACTCATAAAAACCTGTAAGCAGACCGGAGCAAGGCTGGGCAGGGTTCATACTCCTCACGGTTCCATTGACACTCCGGTATTCATGCCTGTTGGTACGCTGGCTACCGTTAAAGGAATGTCATCGGAGGAATTAAAGGAAATAGAAGCAAAAATCATTTTAAGCAATACCTATCACTGCTATCTCAGACCCGGTCAGGATATAGTAAAACAGGCTGGCGGTCTTCATGGCTTTATGAACTGGGACAGACCAATACTCACAGACAGTGGTGGATTTCAAGTGTTCAGTCTTAGCGGCTTGAGAAAAATTACTGAGGAAGGTGTAACCTTCAGATCTCATCTGGACGGTTCAAAACACATTTTCACACCTGAGTCGGTTATGGGAATAGAAAACGACCTAGGAGCAGATATAATTATGGCTTTTGATGAGTGTGCTCCTTATCCTGCAGAATATGATTACGTAAAGAAGTCCATGGAAAGAACTACCCGTTGGGCAAAAAGATGCAAGGACGCCCATACAAATACAGAAAAACAGTCCTTGTTCGGTATTGTTCAGGGTGGAATGTACAAGGATTTGAGAATCGAAAGTGCAAAGCAGCTCAATGAATTTGAATTCCCGGGGTATGCAATCGGAGGGCTGAGTGTTGGTGAGCCAGCTGAACTTATGTACGAGGTTCTGGACTACACTGCTCCGCTGTTACCAGCTGACAAGCCCAGGTATCTGATGGGAGTCGGTTCTCCTGACTATTTAATAGAAGGAGCAATCAGGGGTATAGATATGTTTGACTGTGTACTTCCGACCCGAATAGGACGAAACGGAACAGTTATGACAAGTCAGGGCAGGGTAATAATCCGCGATGCGAAATATGCCAGAGACTTTTCAAGATTGGACCCTGAATGCGACTGCTATGTATGTCGTAACTATTCAAGAGCGTATATAAGACACTTGATTAAATGCGGTGAGCTATTGGGGTTAAGATTGACCACCTGGCACAACTTATATTTCTTAATTAACTTGATGAAACAGGTAAGACAAGCTATAATTGATGATAGACTGGGTAGTTTCAGAGATGATTTCTATTATAAATATGGCTACTCAAAGAAATAAAACTGCTCAATATGGATTAATACAGTAAAGCTGTGTTAAATATAAAAATCAAACGGAGGTTTATAATTTATGGAACAAACACTGGTTGGATTTATCTTACCAATGGTATTGGTATTCGGACTTATGTATGTAATGCTTATTCTCCCTCAAAAGAAAAAGGAAAAAAAGACAAAAGAGCTACTTAATTCCTTGCAGGTAGGATGGGATGTTACATCAATAGGCGGAATTTGTGGAAAAATAGTTAATATTAAAGATGACGAAATAACTATTGAAACCAGCGTAGAAAAGACAAAAATAGTTGTTAAGAGATGGGCAGTAAAGGATGTTGTTAAGCCTGTAGAAGCCTGATAAATTTAACATACAATTTATATTACAGCTTGTTCTAAGCAGCCTGCCTCAAAAATAAGATATATAGAAAGATTAATATATTTTATTTTTGGAGGTACAATTAATATGGCCGGACAGACACCTGGATTAAAAAAGCAGCTTGATGAACATGTAAATTTCCTAAGGGTAATGAAGGGTTTAATTTTATCATTTCTCATAACTCTTCCATGTTTTCTGGGCTTCGCTTTATTTTTGACTTACACGGATTTTCCTGAAAAATATACGTTTATTGCGGTGCTTATAACTACTATAATAAGTGTTCTGACAGCGTCTGCTTACTCCACCAAAAATGTAAGAAGTAAAGGTTGGATAAATGGTTGCGCTGTTGGAGTCTTATATGTGGCTGTGCTTTATCTTGCCAGCAGTATAGTTTTCATGAATTTTGCAGTTGATGTACAGGTACTTCTGACCGTTATAATAGGTGCCATAGTAGGCTGCCTGGGTGGAATCTTTGGAATCAATCTCCGTTAGGTTTGGTAACAATATTAACGGTGTTATAGCTTTACAAATTATACCTTTTCAAACCATTTGAAGTATGCTATAATCTGCTAAGAAAATTTATAAGGGGGACTAAAGAGATGAAACACATTAAGACAATAAACAGCGCTACTTTAAAAGAAAGTCTTTCTCATGGTGGCTGTGGAGAATGTCAGACTTCATG
>JAEYNI010000060.1 GCA_023412635.1 Bacillota bacterium | reverse complement strand
ATGCCTGTGAGACATTCAAAAGTAATTACTCAGATTATGAAAAACAAAAGGAAGAAAAAATTCTTCTACAGTTTGAAAATTATAAAGAGCAGAAAAAGAAAATTAATTCTATGGAAAACACTATTAGAGATCTAAGAGAGTGGGCATTAAAAGCCGACAACAGCAAATTTTTCAGAAGAGCAGCCAGTATTCAACGGAAGTTTGATAAAATGGAGAGAATTAATAAACCGGTTTTACATAAACAGAAGATAAAGTTAAATTTTACAGATGTAAAGCAATCGGGGTATGAGGTAATAAAGGCGAATGGATTATCTAAAACAATTGATAACAGAGTTATTTTCAGTAATACTGATCTGTATATTACATTAGGAGAAAGAGTAGCTCTTATCGGCGCTAATGGGAGCGGGAAAACAACCCTTATAAAAATGCTATTGGGAGAGGTAGATTTGGATAGCGGTAATGTGAAGCTTGGTGCAAGTTTAAAAATTGCATACCTGCCGCAGACAGTAATATTTAACAATTATGAAGATACCGTTATTCAATGTTTCAGAGAAAATAGAATTATTCAAGAGGGAAAGGCTGGATGAACTGATCGAGCAGGGAGTGACAATGATAAGTGAATAGTGCGTATTAAACGAAAACGCTGGTGCATAGCAATATAGATTAGTGTATGGTATAAAGAAAGTTATTGTACGCGAGGACAACTCATAAAAATGTGGAAGGATGGTTAAAAACAGTTAGAGGAATTTTATGAAAAGAGAATTACTCTAATTGTTATGTGTCCGACACATTTATATGAGTTGTTCGGGAGTACACTGGTACGGGAGTTTTCTTAAGACATAAATCTTATAGTTATGCGACACCCCCTTCGTAATTTTATTTAACTGATACGATAAAATCCTTGGCCTTTTGAATGGCCTGAAGTACAGTTTCAGCGGCGGGTCCCCCTGGCAGGTTTCTGCCGGAAACACATTTTTCAAGGCTTATCTCAGTATAAACATCGTCCTGGATTTTATCCGAGAAGCTTGTGAATTCTTCCATACTCATTTCATCAATAGCCTTATTGTTTTCAATACAGTAAAGCACCATTTTACCGATTATTTCATGGGCGCTTCTGAAGGGAATGCCTTTTTTAACAAGATAATCCGCTATATCTGTTGCATTTGTAAAGCCCCCCTGAGCAGCCTTGTACATATTGGCCTTACGTAGCTTCATTGTAGCCAACATATTTGTAAAAACAGGCAGACACATTTTAACTGTATCAACTGCATCAAATATTGCCTCCTTATCTTCCTGCATATCTTTATTGTAGGCCAAAGGAAGTGATTTCATAACTGTAAGCAGAGTCATCAGACTTCCATATACTCTGCCTGTTTTACCGCGGGACAGCTCGGCTACATCTGGATTTTTCTTTTGGGGCATAATGCTGCTGCCGGTACTGTATGCATCATCCAGTTCCACAAAACCAAATTCATGTGATGACCATAAAATAATTTCTTCACTGAGCCTGCTCACATGCATCATCAGGATTGAAAGGCAGGAGGCCAATTCTATGGCAAAATCTCTGTCACTAACACCGTCCAGACTATTTTGTGTAATGTCATTGAAGCCTAGTTCCTTTGCAACCATATACCTGTCAAGAGGATAGGTGGTGCCGGCAAGTGCACCGGAACCCAACGGCAGAATGTTCATTCTGGAATAGCAGTCGCTTAAACGCATATAGTCACGTTTGAACATCTCAAAATATGCCATCATATGATGGGCAAAAGTTATGGGTTGCGCTCTCTGCAAGTGGGTATATCCTGGTAGAATTGTATCGGTATTCGCTTCGGAAATGTTTATAATAGTATTCTCAAGGGAGAGGAGCATATCACTGATAGCTGTAATCTCATCTCTCAAATACATTCTTATATCCAGGGCAACCTGATCGTTACGGCTTCTTCCGGTGTGGAGCTTTTTCCCTGTATCGCCGATTCTGGAGATAAGAATTTTCTCAATATTCATATGAATATCTTCAGCATCAATCTCGAACTCAATTTTGCCTTCTTCAATGTCATTAAGAATATCCTTTAGGGTATTCTGTATAAGAGTACTTTCTTCAACTGAAATGATGCCGCATTTTCCAAGCATATTTGAATGGGCTATACTGCCCAGTATATCCTGCTTGTACATTCTGCAGTCAAATCTTATGGAGGAGTTGAAATCATCCACAAGCTTATCTGTTCCTTTTTCAAATCTTCCGCCCCAAAGTTTCATAAAACACCTCAAATTATCTTTAATATATTACTAACATTTTACCTGATAAGGGGACAGCCCATTTTGGATTGTCCCCTTAAATGAAATTAATAAAATTCAAAATTATTTCTGATCCTTATTTTGAAGGTTTTGAAGCATTTGTGCTCTAACCTTGAGAGGGAGACCAAACAAATTTATGAAGCCTTCGGCATCTTTCTGGTTGTAAACTTCATCCTTGCTAAAAGTTGCAATTGCTTCATTATACAAGGAGTAATCCGACTTCGCACCTGCAGGCATGCAATTTCCTTTGTACAGCTTCATTCTTACGGTACCTGTTACAGTTTCCTGAGTCTTGTCTACGAAAGCAGACAAGGATTCACGAAGTGGAGTATACCACTGACCGAAGTAAACAAGTTCAGCAAATCTTTGAGCAACAATATCCTTGTAGTGCAAGGTGTCTCTGTCAAGACAAAGCAGCTCCAACTCTCTATGAGCAGCGTAGAGAACTGTTCCGCCGGGAGTTTCATAGACTCCTCTGGATTTCATACCAACAAGCCTGTTTTCAACCATATCGATAATACCTACGCCGTTGGCACCGGCTATTTTATTCAACGTGTCCATCAATTCTATTGGGCTGTATTCAACGCCGTTAACTTTCTTTGGAATGCCCTTTTCAAAGTATATTTCAACGTAAGTTGGAACATCAGGCGCTTTTTCAGGAGAAACCATCAGTTTAAGGATTTTATCATACTGTGGTTCATTCCAAGGGTCTTCAAGATCTGAACCTTCATGGCTTAAGTGCCACAGGTTTCTGTCCATACTGTAGTTATCCTTTTTGGTAACCGGAATGGGGATATTTCTAGCTTCAGCATAGTCGATAGCATCTTCTCTTGATTTAATATCCCAGATTCTCCAAGGTGCAATTATTTTAAGGTGTGGAGCCAGTGCTTTTACAGTTAATTCAAATCTTACCTGGTCATTTCCTTTACCTGTGGCACCGTGACAAATTGCAGTACAGCCTTCCTTTAATGCAATTTCAACCATTCTTTTTGCTATGATTGGTCTTGCGAAGGAGGTTCCGAGCAGATATTTTCCCTCATAGACAGCGTTTGCCTTCAGAGTCGGATATATAAAGTCGGTGATAAATTCTTCTTGCAAATCCTCTATGTAAAGCTTGGAGGCACCGGTTTTCATAGCCTTTTCATGTAATGGCTCGAGTTCTTCGCCCTGTCCAACGTCTCCGGCCATAGCAATAACTTCATAACCATAATTCTCTTTAAGCCATGGAATAATTATTGAAGTATCAAGTCCGCCTGAGTATGCCAATAAAACTTTTTCCTTTTGAGTACTCATTTAACCCATCCTTTCCGCTGATTTGCTTCAGCATAAAAACACTAATATAGAAATGAACAAACAACTTATTAAAAATATGCTAAAATATATTATAACACATCGGTTCAGTAGAAAATTTACGACTGTAGAAAAATTTCTAACCTCTAAAGCTATATATAAAGAAATTACTTATGTTAAACCGATAGAAGTATTATATAGCATTATGCATAAATATGCAATAGATTATATATTTATGCATAATAAATCATTAAGAAGTTCTTAAACCTATGCCACTATATTGCGGCATAAGGCTTATATGGCCAAGACAGCTGTTTATGACCTCCTATCAGGCTCACGGTAGGTATGATATGGTTAATTATTATTTCTTGTGGGCCGGAAAGGCTAATGATAAATGATTATAATGGGTATTGACCCCGGGTTTGCAATAACAGGGTTTGGTGTTGTAAAATATGAAGGGAACAAATTTTCGGTTTTGGATTACGGCGCTGTTACCACTGAAGCGTCAATGAAGCTTTCCCAGAGACTTTTAGTCCTAAGCAACAGGCTTGAAGAATTAATAGAAAAGCATAAACCGGATGCCATCTCTATTGAAGAGTTGTTTTTTAACAAGAATATTAAAACAGCTCTTACAGTTGGGCATGGCAGAGGAGTGGCAGTCTTGGCTGCTGCCAAATCCGGGGTTGATATTTTTGAATATACCCCCCTGCAGGTCAAGCAGTCGGTAGTTGGATATGGAAGGGCAGAAAAGGCCCAGATTCAGCAGATGGTTAAGGCAATACTCAATCTGAATGCAATACCAAAACCCGATGATGTGGCTGATGCTCTTGCCGTAGCTATCTGTCACGGCAACTCCCACAGGATGGGTGCGGTGCTGGGGAATAAGGCGTACTGAGTTGGAAGTTGGAGGTAGGAAGTAGGATGTTGGAGTTTAGAAGTAGGAAGTCGGAGGTTATTCATGTTTGCATACATAAAAGGAACACTTGAGGCTAAAGGCAATGACAGTATTATTGTGGAAGCGGGCGGCATAGGGTACAGGATATATACTGCGCTATCTACAATAAACGCTGTAGGTCAGCTGTCAGCTCCGGTGAAAATATATACTCATTATTATGTCAGGGAAGATATTGCCGCCCTATATGGTTTCTATACAATGGATGAACTGGGGATGTTCGACATGC
Source organism: Bacillota bacterium (assembly GCA_023412635.1). Lineage (GTDB taxonomy): Bacteria > Bacillota > Clostridia > Acetivibrionales > DSM-1351 > Ruminiclostridium. Next base: position 7,749 of record JAEYNI010000060.1, on the reverse strand, counting down.
TCATCACTGTCTCCGGGGTTGGCCCTAAGGCAGCAATATCTATGATTTCAACGCTTTCGCCATCCAGGTTTGCGCTGGCGGTTGTTTCACAGGATACAAAATCCCTTTCAAAAGCTCCCGGTATTGGTCCCAAAATGGCTCAGCGTATTATACTGGAGCTAAAGGACAAGATATCAAAGGAGCAGCTGACAGCCGGAACCTTGTCAGAGACCGGGCCGGTTATTGAAAGCGGTACCCTGAATTCTGTATCTGAAGCTGTCAGTGCTCTTATGGTTTTGGGCTACAGCTCCTATGAGGCTTCAGGTGCTGTAAGTAAGGCATATCAGGAAGGCATGGGCGTCGAAGAGCTGATTACGAAGGCATTGAAGTCATTGTCAAAATAGGTAAAAAGTTAAAGTAAAAAATGAATAGTAGAGGATATATATTTTCATTACTATTTGTGTACGCGCCATGCGCGTAGATGGGAGATAATATGTCTGAGGAAAGATTAATAGACAGGGAATCAAGAGTGGATGATTTTGATGAAGTGGGTTTACGTCCAAAAAAACTTGATGAATATATAGGACAATCAAAAGTAAAGAACAATCTAACAGTATTTATAGAAGCTGCAAAACAAAGGAAAGAGGCTTTGGACCATGTTTTGCTTTATGGACCTCCAGGTTTGGGAAAAACTACTCTTGCAAGTATTATTTCTGCAGAAATGGGAGTTAACCTGAGAATAACTTCAGGTCCGGCTATTGAAAAAGCCGGTGATTTGGCTGCTATTCTTACAAACCTCGGTACTCATGATGTTTTGTTTATAGATGAAATACACCGCCTGAACCGGAGCGTTGAGGAGATACTGTATCCTGCAATGGAGGACTACGCTCTTGACATTATAATAGGAAAGGGACCGAGTGCACGTTCCATCAGACTTGACCTTCCAAAGTTTACATTAATAGGAGCCACAACAAGAGCCGGTCTGCTTACAGCGCCGTTAAGGGATAGGTTTGGTGTTATAAATAAACTTGAAATGTATACGGCAGAGGAATTAAAGCAGATAGTAAAGCGGTCATCAGGGATACTGAATATAGAACTTCAGGAAGATGGAGCCTACGAGATTGCAAGAAGGTCTAGAGGTACTCCCAGAATTGCAAACAGACTTCTAAAGAGAGTAAGGGATTTTGCTCAGGTTATCGGAGGCGGTGTTATTGACCTGAAGGTGGCAAAGCATGCGCTGGATGCTCTTGAAGTAGATGAAATAGGTCTTGACGGAGTGGATAGAAATATGCTTTTAAGCATTATAAATAAATTTGGAGGAGGTCCTGTGGGACTTGATACTCTAGCAGCTTCTATCGGTGAAGATCCCGGTACTATAGAAGATGTTTATGAGCCGTATTTAATACAGCTTGGGTTCATAAACAAGACACCCAGAGGAAGAATGGCAACGAAGAATGCTTACAGTCATTTCGGGTTGGAATTTAACTCATAATATTATTTGTTAAGCGCTATGTGCGTAGATGGGAGACAATATGAATATACTTTTACACATGTGCTGCGGACCTTGTTCAACCTATCCTGTTCAAGAGCTGCTTAAAGAAGGTTTTGATATTCAGGGTTATTTTTATAATCCAAATATACATCCACTGGAGGAACATAAAAAAAGAAAAGAAAATGTTGATAAATTTTGCGCTATTACCGGTATTCCTATCATCTTTAATGATGATTTCAGGCAGGAGGAGTGGGAAACCATGGAGGATAAAGGAGCTGCAAGGTGTAACAGATGCTATAGCCTCAGAATGGAGGAAGCTGCCCGGTATGCATCTGAAAACGGTTACGATGCCTTTACTACTACCTTACTGGTGAGTCCATACCAAAAACATGATTTAATAAAGGAACTCGGAGAGTCTTACGGTAAAAAGTATGGTGTTGAGTTTGCTTACCGGGATTTCAGGCCTGGCTTCAGGCAGGGACAGCAAATGGCTAAAGAAATGGAGCTCTACCGCCAAAAGTATTGCGGGTGTATTCTATCTATTAATGGATAAAGTTCCCTTTTCTTTTACATTTAAATTACATTTTTTTTAAATCTCCTGCAATATGTATCCTGTTTTGCCATAGTAATAGTATAATTGTTATAAGACGGCAATAACAAAAACTATAACCTGACAGATAAGCCAGACGGGGTGACAAATGATAAAAAGAGTAGGTATGAAGAAATTTATTACAGGAATAATTATTTTCTGCATTTTAGTATTATCTCAAAATGCAGTTTTTGGAGCACAATCATTAACACTGAAATATGATAATAAGTCAGTTAAGTATTCAGGCGTTTCTTATAAAATAACAATTGATAATAAGGAAGTTAAAACCGATTTTCCCGGAATAGTGTTCAATAAGGCAACTATGTTCCCTCTGAGACCCGTTTTTGAAGCCTTGGGTGGTACAGTTATATGGAATAGTAAAACTCAGATTTTGGACATTACCTACAGGGATAATAAATATCAATTCCAGAATAATAGCTCAAGTGCCAAAATCAATGGGAAAACCGTAAAAATGAGCTCGGCGGCAAAGAAGATAAATGACAGACTTATAGTTCCTGTGGATTTTCTCAAAAATATTAAAGGACTTACATATTCTATAGAAAATAAGACTGCTGTAATAAAGATAACTACAAATTTTATAGGTTCGGTAAAGGAAATAAGCACTACTGATTCGGAAGAAAAAGCTATAGTAACCTTGAGAATGAATGACCATAAAGGCTATCAGTATTACAGACTGACCAATCCAAACCGTATTGTTGTAGAGTTCAAAAATATTAAGACTTCACCAAAGGATATTGAAACGGTATCTCAACGAATCAGCGGTATAAGTATTGCTGCCCTGTCCGAGAATTCAGCCAGTGTAACAATAAGCCTCAACGAGATGGCAAATTTCACCGTTACTGATATAGGAGATGGATGCAGAATAACTGTTGAAAAGCCTATTAATGCAAATCTGTCCTATGAAAATAGTTACGACAGGGTTTATTTAGCTCTGAAAAATATTAAGCTTACGGAAAACCGTGAAAAAGACGGTAATATATATATTGCAGAAAAGTATAAGCATGAGTATGATAAGGATAATTTGAAATACACCATTACAATTGATTCAGCAGAACCTATCAGCTTAATGGATGAGGTCTACAACATCAATGATTCACGCATAAGTACCGTTGAAATTTACAGAGACAAGGAAACTCAGGATACTAAGATAGTAATTAATACAAAACAGGAGTTTGTATTTCTTGCAGCCTATAATGACAAACGTATGCAAACCGAAATAAACTTACTTACACCCGCTAAAGAAGGTGAGGTGCTGGTAGTTATCGATGCAGGTCACGGCGGTCAGGATCCCGGGGCAAATAAAGGGAACGTGCTGGAGAAGGACTTAAACCTGGCTATTGCACTGAAATTGGAGGAACTTCTGAAAAATAACAATATCAAAACCTTTATGCTTCGTCAGGATGATACATTTGTTGGACTCTATGACAGGCCCTACATAGCAAATGCATTAAAGGCAACGCTATTTGTGAGTATACATCACAATGCCGTAGACAATACAAAAATTAGTGGCACTGAAACTTTATATTACCCTGAAACTAAAGGAGATACTTCCTTTACCGGCGAAAAATTTGCCAAACTGGTCCAGGAGTCTTTGATAAACAAGCTTAATTCAGTCAATAGAAAAACTATTGAAAGGCCCGGACTTGTAGTGCTTAAATATACAGAAATGCCGGCAATACTTGCTGAAATAGGCTTTGTTACAAATCCGGCAGAACTTAAAAAGCTTATTGACCCCACATACCAGCAGAAAGCGGCAGATGCACTGAGTGAAGCAATAATAAAAGCACTTGAGATACTTGAAACGGAAAAAAAAACCGGAACAGAATTGGAAAATGAAAGCAATCCAAACAATCCAAACAATGAAGTCAACCCAAGCACTGGAGACAATATTGAGCCCGCTCCCGATACAGGACCAACTGAGAAAAGTACTGATCAGCAAGATCAGGGGGGATTTATCTAGCCGATAATTACAAATTTCATCTAATTGACTGAAAGTTGCTTTGCCGTAGTGTTACGGGAAATAATAAAATCTAAGATAATAGTCTATAATTATTTTATGGAAAATTTTTCTAAAATAAGGAGGACTATTTTTTATGAAAAAGATTATGAGCATAGTTTTAATTGTTATGCTATTGACTACAGGGTGTTCTTTTATTGGACAAAAGGCTTCGAAGGATGATGAACCAATTATACCGGTAGCCGTTGATTCTGCAGATCAAGAGGTTCAGGCAAATTCATCTGCCGCTGCTGGCTCAGGAAGTGGCATTAATAGTGAAACAGCAGGTAATTCTTCAGTTTCCAGTTCGGCTGTTGTTGAAAACTCGGAGGATTTGTTCAGCAGTAATATATTGCTGGATAACGGTACAGGTCAAGGCGTGTCGGCAAATAGTAGTGATAAAAACAGTGTATTGATAACATTATATTATAGAGACAAGGATGGAATGCTGATCCCTGTTACAAGAAACGTATCAAAACAGGAAGGTCTTGCAAAAGCAGCAGTAGGCGGCTTGATTGACCAAGCTGTAACCAGGGAGCAACTTGACTTTTACGGACTGTATCCGGTACTGCCGCAAGGAACGAAAGTAAAGGGAATGACGATAAAGAACGGCAGTGCTGTAATTGATTTTTCAAAAGAGTTTATGAATCTGGGCACAAAAGAGGACGAGCAGCTGGCAGTAACTTCGGTTGTTTACACCCTTACAGGTTTTAATACCATTTCTGATGTAAGCTTCAGAATTGATGGCAGGGTGGTCAACAATCTGAACAACGGAACCGATATATCGGGAAGCAGGAACAGGGATAATACTTTTATAAATTCAAAGGAAACGGCATTGAAGGATGGTTATATAAAGTGTGATCTGTATTATATGACGACTTACAATGATCAGTACAATTATATGCTTCCGGTATCTACACTTTTACAAAAATCAGATGACAGTCAGCTGCCTGCAATTATGTTTGCGGAACTAAGTAAAAAGCCAGCCGGAGATAATATATATACTTCTTTTCCCGAAGGGGCCAAGCTGCTTTCATGCAGTATGCTGGAAGACTTAGCTGTTCTGGACTTCTCATCCCAGCTAACCAACTATGGAGGTAATGAAAAGGAGAATATACTTCTGAACCAGATATACTACACAATAAACCAACTCAGGGGCATTTCGAAGGCTAAGATACTCATAGATGGAAAAGCAACCAACTTGCCTGAAGGCTCTGAGATTGCTTTTGCCAAAAGCCTTCCAACAACCGTAAATTCAGTTATGGATAAATAATTTTGATTTTAGTTACAATATACAAAACAGATAACTTTTATTCTCTTTATTTATATATTTACGCTGATGATTTTTAAAGAATATTAAGATATTATTAAATACAATTACAATCTTCGGTCTATAATATTTGACCTGGATAGTATAAATTTGGAGGTATTATGTTGAGGCAGGATGGTAGAACTAATTCACAGCTTAGGCCTGTAAAAATTACAAGAAATTATATAAAACACGCAGAAGGTTCGGCTCTTATTGAGGTTGGAGACACTAAGGTAATATGTACCGCATCTGTTGAGGAAAGGACGCCCCCCTTTAAGAAGGATTCTGGTGAAGGCTGGGTAACAGCTGAGTATTCAATGCTTCCCAGAGCAACCGGGGTTAGGAATCCGAGAGATATTTCCAAGCTTAAGCTTAACGGAAGAACTCAGGAGATTCAACGTCTTATTGGGCGGTCACTAAGAACCGTTGTGGACTTAAAGCTCTTGGGAGAAAGAACAATAACAATTGATTGTGATGTAATTCAGGCTGACGGCGGAACCAGAACTGCCTCAATTACCGGTGGTTATGTAGCTTTGGTTGATGCCTGCAGGAAGCTTATTGACAGCGGTGCTATTTCGAAAATGCCGATTACCGGCTTTGTAGCAGCTACCAGCGTAGGTGTGGTAAATGAACAGGAAATCCTGGATTTGTGCTATACCGAGGATAGCTCTGCCGAGGTTGACATGAATGTGATAATGACAGATAAGGGTGAATTCATTGAACTTCAGGCAACAGGCGAAAAAAGCAGCTTTAGTAAAAATCAGTTGGATGCTCTGCTTGTAATTGCTGAAAAGGGAATAGAACAGCTCATATCCATTCAGAAAGAAGTTCTGGGCCAATACTGATTTGACTGAGTTGGGGAGAGATAATGGAGAAATTGGTGGTAGCAACAAAAAACAAGGGAAAGATAGCAGAAATAAAAGAAGTACTGAAGCATATGTCTTTTGAAGTATTATCCATGGGTGATATGGGTATAACAATAGATGTTGTGGAGGATGGTAAAACCTTTGAGGAAAATTCTCTTAAGAAGGCAATTGAGATATGCAGAATAAGTAATACAATAGTTATAGCTGATGATTCGGGAATTGAGGTGGATTATCTGGAGGGTGCGCCCGGTATTTACTCAGCGAGATTTGGCGGTCCGGAAGCAACAGATGAGGATAGAAACTTAAAGTTGTTAGATATGATGAAGGGTGTACCCTTTGAGAAAAGGACGGCCAGGTTTGTATGTGCCATAGCAGTCGCTTTCCCTGACGGAAGATCTTTTGTTGTAAGGGATACCTGCGAAGGCTACGTGGATACCGAATGTAAAGGCGATAATGGCTTCGGATATGATCCAATCTTCTATATTCATGACTATGGAAAATCTATGGCTGAGATAAGTATGGATGTAAAGAATAAGATTAGCCATCGTGCAAAAGCATTGAATAAGATGGTAGCTAAGTTGGAAGAATTTATATAAGTTATTTTTTTAGGACTTTTTTATAGGAAGTTATATTGGAATTTTTATAGGATAATTTACGATAAATGAGGTAAATTAAATTATTCCGAAGTTACAAAAAGGATTATAGCTTAGTATATACAGTTTATACGCAGTGTAATTCGTAGTTAATATTAAGTTACTTTGACTCTATGGGGGAAAGACATAATGAAAGTGCTGGTAATGAGTGATACTCATGGTTACATATTTAATGCAAGGGAGGCTTTGGACAGACACCCGGAGGTAGAAATGGTCTTACATTTGGGAGATTATTGCAAAGATGCTTCACAGTTAAGTCAGCTTTACCCTGATATCAGATTTGAATATGTTTATGGTAATAGTGATATAGGAGTTGGTACTGTCAGTGCTGACAAAACTATTGAAATCGAAGGTGTTACTGTATTTATGACCCACGGTCATAAATACAGTGTTAAATGGGATTATAATCGAATATTGGCTAAAGCGCAGGCAGAGAGGGCTTCGGTTGTTCTCTTCGGACATACGCATGTGGCTGTAATTGATAATATAGATAATAGACTGGTGATTAATCCAGGTAGTATAAGTGAGTCAAGAAGCAGTAAGTCCGAGTCCTATATAATAATGGATGTAGTCGAGGATAAAGTTAATGCAGAAATTTACTACATGTAAGCTTTATTGAGAATAGTGTCCAAGGGTCGCAAACCTCGACTATACAGTATGAAGTTAATAGTAAAAGGATATAAAATATATATAAAATCATAAAAATATAATTATATATGTTGACAAACTAAAATGTACCCTGTATAATATCAAGAGTCGGCTGGCGATAAACACTCGCAAAGGCTGATATACCAGGGTTAATGCGGGTGTAGTTCAATGGTAGAACATCAGCCTTCCAAGCTGA
>JAEYNI010000295.1 GCA_023412635.1 Bacillota bacterium | reverse complement strand
ATTTAACCTGATGCCTTCATAAGTTTTATAATAGTTACTCATACCTTAAAAACTTACTTTTCCTGCATCACCATTTTTCATCTGCTTTATTCAAATCCATCCCAATTCCTATATAATTTTTTTAATGTATAGTTTAATTGAGAATTTTTCGGCTGTAGAAGAAATCTGATTACCTTGAGCGCGTTTCAACGAGGTAAAGTTCTAAGATACTATGGACATATCAGCCCCATAAACTAATCATAATTTACTGGAGAAAATATGAAGAAAAGAGACTCTAAGAATTTACATAAAAACTTTCAGAAAAAAATCAAAAATTATAAAGACAAATACCCCAAGAAATTTAAGTATTTCCTGATTTCAGCCACAGGGGCCTTGGTAATAACCATAGCAGTTGTAGTAAGCACTTCTCTTCCATCCACAAAACCTTCCCCTTCGGTAGCAGTTGACCAGGCAGTTAATACTGCTTCAGTTTATGCAGCAGCAGACAGTTTTTTAGCCGATGAAGCTGAAAGTAGTACAAATGAAGCTGCGTCAAGCAAAGCATTAGACTCCGGTTCAACAGCAAGCAAAATTTCGCGTGGTGAAAAAGGACCCTTGGACCCGCTAAAGGGAGACATAGTAAGCTTGGGCGTAAAAAACGTTATTGTTACAGTGATCCAACAGAGATTAGCTGAGCTCTATTATTTGGAATCCGACGAACCTACAGAAGAGTACGGCGAGTCTATTGAAGAAGCTGTTAAGGTTTTTCAGCGCAAGCATGAACTGGAAATATCCGGTGTGATGGACGCCGAAACCTATAGCTTACTCATGTCTGATGAGGCTAAAGAATATACCGTTTATATCGGTACCGAAGGAACAGATGTTGAACAGCTTCAAACACGTCTTTATGACTTGGGCTACATAAATAAAATTACCAGTTACTTTGGAACAGATACTGAAGCAGCTGTTAAGGAGTTTCAAAAAAGAAACGGACTGTTTGATGATGGAAATGTAGGTAAAAATACTCGTGAAAAGCTATATTCCTCAGATGCTATACCTCTCTCTTTTTATCTCGGAGACGAAAACGACGAAATAAGAAAATACCAACAAAAACTTTATGAGCTTGGTTATCTTACTACAAAGCCCGACGGTAAGTATGGTAACGACACTGTCTTAGCAGTTAAGCATTTTCAGGACAATAACGGAATTATCGCTGACGGATATATGGGACCTGCAACCAAGGAACTGCTTATGTCTGGGAATGCAGAAGCGTATTGTATAAAAACAGGGGACCGTGGTAATGATGTACAAAATATTCAGACCTACTTGAAAAAGCTTAATTACTTAAAAACTGTAACCGGCTACTTTGGTTCGGATACTCACGATGCTGTTATTAACTTTCAAAAACGAAATGGTCTAAGTGCCGACGGTAAAGTAGGCTCTCAAACAATAAGCAAGCTGCTTTCAGGTACTGCTAAAAGCTGGAATGGAAGTACGTCGGGGGGCGGCGGTTCCGGCTCAAACTCCGGAGGCGGCAAATCGGGAGGAAACAGCTCAGACAACGCTTCTGGCTATTCATCCAGCGCAATGGTCAACAAGATTATCTCAATTGCTAATTCTAAACTGGGATCTAAATACGTATATGGTGCTAAGGGACCAAATACCTTCGACTGCTCGGGTTTTGTATACTGGGTGCTTAATAAGGCCGGTATCAAGCAAAGCTATATGACTTCCTACTCCTGGCAGAGTACATCAAGATATCAGAAGATAACAAATATGAAGAACATCAGGAGAGGCGATATAATATCTTACAGGGGACATGTGGGAATTGCCCTTGGGAACGGACAGATGATAGATGCTTCTTCCACCCAGGGAAAAGTCAGAATTACCTCGATTAATTCCTCTTATTGGATAAAGAACTTTAAGGGTGCTTATAGAATTTATTAATGCTATTGACCTGTAAATTAAATGCCTTCAGTTGATGAAGGCATTTTTTTAATTTATTTTTATTCCTCGCCTACGAAGCCTACGAATTATAGGTTATTTTAATATATCAAAATTAAATATCTCGCCTTTTGCTTCAACTTTCATCCTTTCAGCAAAGTCTTTCACAAACTGAACTTTATCATCAAGTATTCTCTCCGATATTTGATAATTTAATAATTCTCTCATCTTCCTTACATGTCCGTCAAAATGTTCATTATAAAACTTAACAGATTCTTCTATTGGCTGCTCCATGTATGAATAATAGTTAAAATTCATCCATATCTCTATAGTACCGAAATGATCTATTACATCCGCATCCTGAAATATTTTAATATAATCAGAGTAATTAGGGTCCTTCTTCCTCTTTTGATGATAAAATATCAATTCAGAGATTTCTTCCAACTCACTTGGTGTACACTGATCCTTCAATATCTCTTTGGCGAGAACTGCACCATAATCTCCGTGTGGTTCAATTCCTTTTGCCACATCATGAAAATAACCGGCAGCCAGTAATATTTGATCCTTTTGAGTATTTTCAGGTATGAGTACTTTCCTGAGGCTGACTGCAAGCTTTCCGGTTCTCTCCCCATGATAAAATATAAACCCCTTTTCTCTATCCTTATGTGCTTTTCGGTCTGCCAAATGTCTGAAGGCCAGTTCTTTTATTTTTTCCAGGTTCATAGCTTCTCCTCGTAGATATAAATAAATATAATATTTGATGTAAATATAATAACTTCACTTTTCAGCCAACCTCTATTCCCTTTCAATAATTAAAACATGTCCGTTGTCAGTAAACCTCTCACCTCTATTTCTCAAGGCTTCAAATACATAAATAAAGTCTCCGAGCATTCCTCCAATAAACAGGCAAAGTACGCCTGAATATATTGCTTTAAGACTTATTGTTGTGCCTGAAAGAAGTATTAGCAATGAAATTGGAATATAGACATACAGCGGTGCCAATGACAGTGCGATTACCTGTTTATAGCTCTGAACTCCGTCAACTCTGCATTCTGACATTTTAAGTCCAAACTTCATTTCACACTTAAAACCTTGTATTCTGCCAACAAGGTAGTGGCACGCCTCATGCAGATATCGATTCAGAAAAATAACAGCTATCGCTCCCATCATATAGAATGGAAGGCTTGTTAACTTATTTTCACGTATAGCTGCCAAGACCGCTAAAACCATAGAAACAGCTGAAGCCACCATTATAATTATCGGAAATATAATTGTTATCTTATATTTGGTTATGTCTACCTCTGTTCTCATCAATTCTAATCCCTTCACTCCAAATTAATTGCGGGCAACTAATCTCATATGAAGTCTCTTATATCATCTATCTTTATAAAGCATTTCTTCAAAGTCCACCATGTCAAGTGCTTTCACAGCAGTAACTTTTTGACTTGCAATATCAAACGTTCCTACAAAGTACTGAAAATAATACTGACCAGAATCATATCCATCTTCAGAACTACTATTAATTACTGTAAGGAAAACGAATTTTAATTCCTTATCCATTTTGTCAGATTCAAGAAATACCAGCACGTCCTTGCAAGGGCTTCTATCGAACTCTTTATCGTCCAGCCTTTTATCTTTTACTAGCTGATTAAATATTGGCTCTTTATATTTAATATATGTTTTTTGCTGTTCTGAATCCACCAGCTTATATGTGGTGTCCTTCGCAGCTATGTAATGCTGTCCAGTTATTACATCGGTTTTGATTATCATGTCTGTGTCATAATGCATAAAATCTCCTTGCCCTATAAAGCTTTCAACTGGAGTTATGTAAAAAGTACCGTCGGCGCTCCTGACAGTAAAGTCAATTGAATTTACCTGCCCGTAATCATCATTTGGCTTAACACTTAGCAATTTTGTCAGGAACAAATCCTCTATTTGCTTTGAAACCTCTTTCTCAGTATTCTTCGGTTTGATATTGAAGAAGTCTGAGGCATGCCTTTCGGTACGCCAGGATTCATAAGTATACATAATATTACAGTAGTCTTCAAGGTTTTCACTATCCCCGCTGTTTAAGAATTTACTGAAGGACTTATTTGAAAATTCTGCTACCGCTACATTCCAATATGGGTTTACAGCATCTGTCAAAACCACGGTGACGGGCCAGCCATAGGCAAGAATATCATTTTGAAGCGGTTTTAGCTGAGTGATCAACTCAGACATTTTGTTGATGTCGGGGCTAACCAAATCTTCTATATGAAATATTATATTAAGCTTTTTCAGTTTTGGAAAACCATAATAATCATAATATGCATTCCATTCCTCATTGTCTCCAGGTATGTAATCTATGCTTGGAAATGCACTTCCATTTGTCAGTTTACTGAGCTTATCGGCAAGTTTTAGAAATTTCCTGTCATTATAGATTTCTTCATTTCCATCGTAGGTATTTTCATAATTGATGTCAAAGCCATTATTTTTAGTGTATTTAATTGCCGCAAGAAACCGCCATTCGTTCCAGTCTTCTGTTCCCAAAAAGATTTCATATCCGCAGTCCTCCTTGATGGGTACGTAATTACTCCAGGTGGAACAAATTCCGGCATTATTAATCAGACTACAGTTATAAAGGGTCATATCCTTTATTGCCTCTTCATAATAATCCCCAATTCTCAAAGAGTAGCCCTTCATAGTACATGTGTCAAACTTAACCTGCTCGGAGGAATGAATTTCAAGCATACTGTCCTCATAGGTGCCGTCATCATATATACCCTCAATATAGGAGTCGGTACAAAGCAGATCATATACATTCCATATTTTCAGTCCATGGTATATCTTGCTGTTATTAATGGAAACTTTTGAGCAGTTACTTGATTTCAAAGAGTTTAGCTCCAGATTACTAATGCTGACATTATAACTGTATGCAAAATCAAACAAGAAGGCAGAATCTTTTAAATTAATAGTTTTCGCTCCAACTGGGGGTACACCGATTATTGTCAGATTCTTTACAGTTAATTTTCCAGGTTCCTTTTCATTATTAATACTCCCCAAAGATTTATAATTTCCTGGAAGTACTTTTATAATTCGATTGGAGCCAAGGGCTTTTGAAAGCTCTTTATAATTTGAAACAGTAATCTCTTTTATTGCTTCTTTCGGACCTTTACATTTTGCAAGGTAGGCTGCCTGAGCTTTATAGTCCGTTCCCTTAGGCGCTAGTAAAGTGGCTTTGTTTAGACATTCCTCGGCCTTATCATACCAACACTGATCACAGTATATGTTAATCATTTCAGCATATAATGCAGCGTTTTCACAATTATAAACCAAGGCTTCATTGAAAAATTTAGACGCGTCGCTATATAACCGGGACTGATAATAATCTTCAATATAGTAAGGCTCACTTAAGCGCTTTGATCTTATAAGAACTGTATAGATTTCGGAATTAGGTTCAATATCTATTGCCTTTAACAAATAAGATTCGCCTGTGTCCCTTTCTTTATTTTCAAGCTGCTGTTTCCCTAATACCACTAAAGTATTCACAACACTCTCAGATAGTGATTGCAGCTGATATTTGGAATTTGAAAACACCTGTGACAGGGCTTCCAATACTAATTCATCGTTATCATTACCAAACATTTTATCAACATCACTTAAAACAATAAGCTTATTATTTGTAAAGACTTTTTTACCAACTGATTCCATAATATTTATTGGAATATATATCTGCTTATCTTTTATAACGGCTGGGTAAGGAATATCAGTCTGTTTTCCGTTGACACTTGCGGTTTTCTTTCCCGGTGTTAAATTTACGGTGTTTTTGTCCAAGCTGACTTCTATCCTTGAAGTTAAGTGATTATAACTGAATTGACCGCCACAAGCTTTTACTACACTTTCAGCAGGAATATATACAACCTTTTGCTTATTTATTGTTTCAACGTAGGGGGCAGGAATATCTTTTTCAAGCAGATTGTTGTTTGTATACAGTGAACTACTCCCTATATGTAAAATAGTTGAATTCCCCAGCCTTTTTATGTATTCTCTGTAATAATTGGATAACTCATGAAATACAAGTTTATTATCCAAAGGCTTCTGTCCCTTTTTAGTACCGACAAATATATTTCCTGACTCTCCTACTGCAACAGAAATATTTGGGCCTTCAGCAAATCCAAATATTTTACAGAATGATGAAATGTATTGATTGTCTGAGGTACTAATAGCTTCGGGGGGTATTGGTTCACTTTTTTCAGTGGTCAGAATCCATTCCTTAATTTCACCGATATCATTGTTATCATTATTGTCACTATTTTTATCATTTACAAATCTGCGGCCACTTACTGTCGTCGCTACTAATTTATCTCCATCCAGCTCAATTTTGCCGAAGTCCTCCTCATAGCCAACCTGATCCCTTATCCAGGAAAGACCATCCGCAGACCTGATTATCAGACCTTCTTGTCCAACGGCAATAAATTCTTTTCCGTCATATGTAACACTGTATATATCTCTGCCAGTAATATATTCACTTATCTTATTCCACTGATAATTGTCCAGCTGTGAATCGGCTATCAATTTACTATTAGAAACTAAAACAAAACAGAGAATTAAACCTATCAGGCATAAAATCTTTCTGCGCATATTTCACCTCTTGTATAAAAATAGGAGAGTTGCAATCGTATCACAGAGATATTTTACCATATATTAGATAAAATGTAATCAAAGTCAAAGTTGAAAGGGAGCCTATCTAATTTAGAATTTTTTGAAACTTGTAACCATGTTTATGATAACCCTTTTTTTCATAAAAAGCATGTGCACTTTCTCGGTGTAAGCTACTGGTTAATCCTATTATGGCTATATTCTCATTGCGGGCTAGTAGCTCAATTTTATCAAGTAATTTTGTTCCAATTGCTTTATTCTGATACTCCTTGAATACCGCCAAAGCTATGATTTGTAAATACTCACCCTCAATGTTAAACGTAATAAATCTACATGCTCCAATAAATCCAACTACTTTGCCATCGCAAACCGCAACAAAAGTTTGATAGTTCATATTCTTTTTAATAGCATCTAGTTGATTTAATATTGCATCTTCAGTTAAGCTAGCATAACCAAGTTCATTTTTGATTAAATGAATTATTTCTTCGTAATCGGTAACTTCTAAAGGACGTGTCCATATATTCAATGACATATTCAACCTCACTATTTATATATTTAAAGCAGTTATTTCAATGTATTATAAGGGCCGTCAGCAATCATTTCACAGCACGGCGTTATCAGACTTCAAATAACTTGTATATCTTTTGAAACCGCTGGGAATTCTCAATATCCTGTAAGCCTTCATATGCCTGACCAATCAGTAAATACACTTCAGGAGTGTTTAGTTCAACCGATAAGGCTTTTTTAGACAGATCCAGAGCTTTGCTATATTCGCGGTTATTCAAAGATGATTTTATATTATCAATAATAGATTCAGTATTTATTATCTCTTTATCGGTGTTTATATAATTAGTATCAAATTCTTTTAATACACTTCTTATTTTGTCTGCTGAAAAAGGTTTCTGAACATATGCCACCGCACCCAGATTTGTACAATCTACTGCATTTTTAACCGTTGCATATGCTGTAATGATTATTACAGGAGTTTTAATACCTAGATCTCTGATTCTCTTTAAAACTTCTGTTCCGCGGATTTCGGGCAGTTTTATGTCTAAAAAGGCTAAATCGAAGGTATAGGTCGTAAGCATTTCCAAACCCTGCTTCCCATCACTGGCAGACATAACTTCATAGCCTTCTAGCTCAAGACATTTAGTAAGTATCATCCTTATGTTTTTAGTATCATCCACAATCAAAACCTTTTTCATTGCTTTTGTTCCCTTTCTGCAATATTTAATGTAAAAGTGAAGCTGCTTCCTACATCTAGTTTACTTTCACACCAAATCCTGCCCCGGTGAGCTTCAATTATCTCCCGGACCACCGCCAGTCCCAACCCTGTTCCTCTCACCTCGAAATCACCGTCTTTTACCTGTACGAATTTTTCAAAAATCTTATCAGTATATTCCTGCGGAATACCTGTACCGGTATCTTTAACCGTAACATATATCAAATTTTCTTTTTTCATTGCGGTAACACTGATTTCATCTCCTGCATTTGTATATTTTAAGGCATTGGATATAAGGTTGTTCAACACCCAGGTGATTTTTTCAAAATCGGCAATTATGCGGGGGAGATTATCATCGCAGTTGAAATAAAGAGTTTTATCCTGTTGTTCAGCCAATTGATAAAAAGGTTTCATAGAGCACTCAACAATATCAGAAATGTTATACTCTTTAAGTTTAAACATTGCCTTTCCTGATTCAATTCGTGTCAGCTCCAATAAATCATTAACAAGTTTCGCTAGTCTGTCACTATCTTCCCTGATGGCTTGTATAAACTGTTTTTGATCATTATTAAGTTGTCCAAGCCCCTCATCTATCAGTACATCAGTTCCCATCATTATTGAGGTAAGCGGTGTTTTGAACTCATGAGAAATGGTTGCAATAAAGTCGGTACGAATTTTTTCAAGTTCCTTTAATTGAGTCACGTTTTGAAAAATAGCTATCATACCTGAAAGGTTAGCATTATTATCCTTAACAATTGTAACTATGATATTGAAGTAGTAATCTGCATTACCTGCTCTAATTAAAAAAATCTTTTGTTGTGTTTCACTCCCTGATTTAAAAGTATTTGAAATAAAGTCAAAAATCTCCCCATTCCTTATACCTTCTAAAAAGTGCTTATTTATTAAACCTTCTTCACTGACGCTGAAAATCCTTTCAAAAGCATTATTCATAAGAATGACTCGAAAATCCGGGTCAAGTACAATCAATGGGTCTGAGATGCTTTTGACAATGGCAAGAGATTTATTTTTTTCAGCAAGTAAATTCCCTAGTGTACTCTGCTCATACTGCTGCAGGCGTTTGGTCATATTGTTGAACTCTACAGACATCTCTCCAATTTCATCTTTTGTATTTACTTTTGACTGTTGATTTAAATCTCCTGCCTTAATCAATTTCATTGTCTGAGTCAACGACGTTATTGGTTCCAGAAATCGGTTTGTAAAAAATCTGGATACTCCAAAACCTCCGATAATGGCAAATATGGAGATGCATAGAACTAAATACATGGAATTTTCAGCATTTTTTGTGGCTAAAGCCTTACTGTCGAACATAGCTTTTTCATTTATTATACTTAATTGCTCTAGTTCAGCTTTTGTACTAATGAAGTTCGGCATCATTTGTTTATTATAGAATGCATTTGCTTCTACAGTTCCCTGTTGGCTGTGTATCTCCTGTAAATCTAAAAACAATTTAACATAATTGGAATAGGACTCTTTAATACTATCAGTAAGTCCATTTTCTCCTGTTTCTGTTAAATTATTTGCTCCAATATTATACCATTTTAAGAATTCCTCATTGTTGTTAGCGAATAGCTCTTTTCCTTTATCAGTATCAATACTTATGTATATCAAAACCCCACTATCCAGACGTTCCAAGGCTTCTGTCATTTTTGCCGCCGCATTTATACTTTTATAGTTTGCAATCATTAAACTGTCAATTGCCCGGCTAAGGTTAAAGAGGTTTATTGAAGCAGTGATCCCAACAATGGCAGTCAATATAACCAGACTTAAGAATAATATCGATATCTTGCCTTTTAGCGTCTTAATCATTTACATGTCCTCATGAAATATAAATTTCTAATTTTAGTATATGATTACAGGTGTTTTTTATCAAGCTTCCATACTATCGCATTTTGTAAATAAAAAGAGACAGCGCTATGAGTGAAGGTGCTAAATTTGATTAAATGCTTTTTACGGTATGGGCAAAAGCAGTAATCAAATTTCATCAGGCTTTAGTTTGACAAGCATTCGGAATTATAATCAATACTGTGAACCGGGTTCAAACGGTTTACAAACATGGAGGTCTATTTTCAGAACTGGAGGCGAATATGTTTGATTTTATAATAGTGATGACTTTATTAATCTGCTTCGGATCAGTAATTTTATTTCTGAATTGGTGCAGCAGACAGATTGATTAATTGTGGGGGTTATAATTATGACTATTTTAGCTGGAATTGTAGTTATATTATTTTTGTATCTGGGGTATGTTTTGATTCACCCGGATAAATTTTAGTTTGGGGGTAACATGGTATGGAAATTATTCAAATATTGATAACTCTTGCTCTTCTGGCAGCACTTGTGATTCCTACCGGCAAATACATATATAAGGTCATAACAGGTGAAAAGTCTGTTTTTGATCCCTTCTTTGACAGGGTTGACGGCTTGATTTATAAGCTCACAGGTGTTAAAAGGTCTGAGATGGACTGGAAACAATATGTTCTTTCACTTATTGCAACAAATCTTATAATGGTGGTGCTTGTATATTTGCTATTCAGGCTTCAAGGGTATTTAGTCATAAATCCTAATCAAAACGGAGGTATGGAACAATGGCTTGCCTTCAATACAGCAATAAGCTTTATAACAAATACCAACCTGCAGCATTATAGCGGCGAATGGGGATTAACCTATTTATCACAAATGGCAGCCATTACATTTCTAATGTTTACATCTGCTGCCACCGGTTTTGCTGCAGCCGCGGCGTTTATGCGAGGAATAACAGGCAAAACAAAAAACGTCGGGAATTTTTTTGTGGACCTTATCAGAATATCAACAAGAATACTAATACCCATTTCAGTTGTTGTTACTTTACTCCTGGTATGGCAGGGCGTACCGCAAACACTTGCGGGAAATCAGACAGTAACCACTATTGAAGGTGCTATGCAGGATATTCCACTAGGACCTGTGGCCAGTTTGGAATCCATAAAACATCTGGGTACCAACGGAGGAGGTTTTTTTGGAGCGAACTCTTCGCATCCCTTTGAAAACCCTACGCCACTTACAAATGTTATTGAAATGTTATGCATGATGCTTCTTCCGGCATCACTTGTCTATACTTTTGGACTGATGCTGAAAAACAAAAAACAAGGATGGGTTATTTTTGCGGCAATGGCTATACTATTTTCGATTTTCCTGTCTGTATCCTATTTTTCAGAACAAGCGGGGAATCCTGCATTGACTGTTGCAGGATTAAGTCAGACTATGGGCAACATGGAGGGTAAAGAGGTTCGCTTCGGAACTGCACAAACATCTCTGTTCACAACAGTTACAACAGCATTTACTACCGGTTCCGTTAATAACATGCATGACTCCCTGACTCCCCTCGGCGGGTTGGTGCCTTTGGCACAAATGATGCTGAATGTGGTGTTTGGCGGCAAAGGTGTGGGATTTATGAATATGATAATGTATGCCATATTGGCTGTGTTCCTCTGTGGCTTAATGGTTGGTCGTACACCTGAATTTTTGGGAAAGAAAATCGAAGGAAAAGAGATGAAATTAATAGCACTAACCATAATAATTCATCCATTTATTATTTTACTTCCCTCTGCAATTTCAATTATAACTGAGTCAGGTCTTGCAGGTATTACAAATCCGGGGTTTCACGGCCTCTCTCAAGTACTTTATGAATTTACTTCATCAGCTGCCAACAATGGTTCCGGTTTTGAAGGTCTGGCTGACAATACTATGTTCTGGAATATTTCCACTGGTCTTGTTATGTTCTTTGGAAGGTATATTTCCATAATAGCTTTAATGGCAGTGGCAGGTTCGTTGGCGGTAAAAAAAGAGGTTCCTCTTGGAGTTGGAACCTTTAAGACAGATAACAAACTATTTACATTTATATTAATAGCTGTGGTGCTGATTGTAGGAGCCCTGACCTTCTTCCCCGCCATTTCACTGGGACCGATTGCAGAGCACCTGACACTTGGAAGATAAGGGGATGATGATATGAATAAAAATGACAGGCAGGCTAAAAAAAGCTGGATAACCAAGGAAATACTATTAAATGCAATAAAAGATTCCTTTAAAAAACTAAATCCAAAAGTTATGATAAAAAATCCCGTAATGTTTGTAGTTGAAGTAGGTTTTTTGATTACACTCCTTATAACGTTTTCTCCAAATATAATTGAGAAAAACGGCAATGCCTTATATAACGCAATTGTAGCTGCAATTCTTTTTATTACGATTCTCTTTGCCAATTTTGCCGAGGCTGTTGCAGAAGGCAGAGGCAAAGCCCAGGCTGAAAGTATGAAGAAAACCAAAAAAGACACTCAGGCAAAGCTTATAGACAAAAATGGCAATATTAATATATTAAGCTCAAATGAAATTAAAAAAGGAGATACAGTCTTATGTGAAACCGGAGACATTATTCCCAATGACGGTGAAGTTATTGAAGGCTTGGCCTTTGTTGATGAATCTGCCATTACAGGTGAATCAGCTCCCGTAATGAAAGAAGCAGGTGGAGACTTTAGTTCTGTAACAGGTGGCACCAAAATAAAAAGTGACTGGCTGAAAATCAAAATTACTGCAACTCCGGGAGAGTCCTTCCTTGACAAGATGATTAGTTTGGTAGAAGGTGCTTCCCGGCAGAAAACCCCAAATGAAATTGCTCTGACAACTGTTCTTGTAAGTCTCACTATGATTTTCCTGATTGTGGTGGTTTCACTTTATCCTATGTCCGATTATACAGGTGTGAGGCTTCCAGTATCCACTCTGATTGCCTTGCTGGTATGTCTCATACCCACAACCATAGGCGGATTATTGTCAGCCATAGGTATTGCCGGCATGGACAGGGTTACACGCTTTAACGTAATAGCCATGTCTGGAAAAGCAGTTGAAGCCTGTGGGGACGTTGATACCATGATCCTTGATAAGACAGGGACTATCACCTTCGGCAACAGACTGGCAGCGGAATTTATCCCAGTTGGCAAATCAACACAGGAAAACATTGCACGCTTTGCATTGATTGCCTCGCTAAAGGATGAAACACCTGAGGGACGTTCCGTTGTGGAATTGGCACAAAAACAAGGTGTTAGTATAAATAAATCGGAATATGATAAGGCTGAAAATGTAGAATTTACCAGTCAGACACGTATGAGCGGTTTAAATCTTCCCAACGGAGCACAAGTGAGAAAAGGCGCTTCAGATACTATACAGAAATATGTTACCGAAGCTGGCGGCTCAATTCCTCCTGATTTGCAGAATAATGTGGATAGAATATCCAAACTCGGAGGTACTCCTCTGGTGGTATGTGTTGATAAGGAAATAATGGGTGTCATTTATTTAAAGGATACTGTTAAGCCGGGACTTGTTCAGAGGTTTGAGCGCCTGCGACAAATAGGTATTAAGACAGTTATGTGCACCGGAGATAATCCGTTGACTGCTCAAACCATAGCAAAAGAAGCAGGAGTTGACTCTTTTATTGCAGAATGCAAGCCCGAGGACAAAATAGATGTGATCAAACGTGAACAGGCCGAAGGCCGGCTTGTTGCCATGACCGGTGATGGAACCAATGACGCTCCGGCTTTGGCACAGGCTGATGTGGGGCTTGCAATGAACAGTGGTACTGTAGCAGCAAAGGAAGCTGCAAATATGGTCGATCTGGATTCCGATCCTACAAAAATAATCGAGGTTGTTGAAATCGGAAAACAGCTTCTGATTACCAGGGGATCTCTGACTACTTTCAGTATTGCAAATGACGTAGCCAAGTATTTCGCCATCATTCCAGCGATGTTTACAGCAGCCATACCACAAATGAGTGTGTTAAACGTCATGGGGCTTTCAACTCCCCAGAGTGCCATTCTTTCGGCGCTTATCTTCAATGCAATTATTATTCCGGCCTTGATACCAATTGCCATGAGAGGTGTAAAATACAAACCCATGAGTGCCGAAGCAATGCTTGCAAAAAATATGCTGATTTACGGGTTGGGTGGAATGATAGTTCCATTTATAGGCATCAAATTAATAGATATTCTTATAAACCCCATATTAAAGGTCTTGAATTTGGGTTAAGGAGGGATTAACGTATGAAAGTATTTTTAAAAGCAATTACAGTAACAATAGCACTATTTATCCTTTGTGGTTTAATATATCCTCTTGCAATGACCGGAATAAGTCAGCTGCTTTTTCATAAGCAATCCAACGGCAGCATTATAGAAAGTAATGGTCAGCCGGTGGGTTCTGAACTGCTTGGACAGAATTTTACAGATCCGCGTTTCTTTCGCGGAAGAGTGTCGGCAGTAAATTACAACACTTATAAGCCCGAAGACAAAACACCTGACAAAGATGGTAAAACTGCCTATTCTGGAGTCTCCTCAGGATCAGCTAATCTTGCACCGTCAAACCCTGCGCTGGCTGAACGTGTAAAGAAGGATATTGATGCTTTTTTAGAGGCAAATCCTAGTGTAAAAAAAGAAGATATTCCTACTGACCTTTTAACAAGCTCGGGCTCCGGACTTGATCCAAATATCAGCCCTGAAGCTGCGAGGATACAGATTCCTGCCATCTCAAAAGCAAGTGGCCTAAGCACAAAGGAATTAGAAGAAATTGTAGACATATATACTGAAGGCAGAGACCTGGGAATATTCGGTGAGCCGAGATTTAATGTATTTAAGGCTAACCTCGAAATGCTTGGCAGGCTGAAATAAAGAATTTCTTTCTGTAGGTAAAAATTGCTGCTATGTATGCTAAACAGTGAATTAAATGTAAATACAGAAAAGAGATGAGGTCAATGGAAAATGTTTTTACAAAAATCGGAATGCTTTTCAGCACTATGTTAATTTTTTATATAATATATAAGATCAATTATTACATCTCCTCAAAAGACGAAGAAAAGAAATGCTACAAAATTGATGATGATGATGATGAATAATAAACTACCCGGTAAAACACCTCCGGGTAGTTTTTATTTTTAGCACATCTATCACCTAATTCATAACGTAGAAATAAATTTCTCCACAAAGTAGAGGTTACTCCTTCGCTATAAATCATTTGGAATAACATGTACTTCAATGTTCTTTGTCTGCTTTAAAAGCTTGGAAACTGTTGAACCGCGGAGTAGTGTCTGCAGCTTGGTTCTTCTGGAGTGCCCAATGATTATTTGAGTTATATGGCGCTCATGGGCAAACATTGCAAGTTCATGAGGAATACTCCTACCGGTTAAAGTTACTACATCTGCGCCCAACTGCCTCGCCAGCTTATGATAATTTTCCAGTATTTCATTTTGCTTTATAGTGGTTTTTGGGGCTAATTTATGAGTACAATCCACACTAACTACCATCCATTGGCATTTATATCTGCGGGCAATTCTTGCTCCGCGCCGAATGAGTTTTTTAGCTGAGGGGCTGGAACCAATACATACCATAACTCTTTCAACAATGCTCCAGTTTTCCGTTATGCCATGCTCCTTCATGTATTCTTCCAGGTCTTCGTCAACCTCTTCTGCTGCTTGCCTTAATGCCAGTTCTCTCAGTGCATTCAGGTTACCTTTTCTGAAAAAGTTTTTTAATGCTTGAGGTACTTTTTCCAAATTATATACATTACCGCGTTTGAGTCTGTTCTGCAGAGCATCGGGAGTAATATCAACAACAACGACTTCGTCTGCTTTTTCAACAAAATAATCGGGTATTGTTTCTCTTACTGCAATACCGGTAATTTGCCTTACAACATCATTCAAGCTCTCCATATGCTGAATATTCAATGTAGTTAAAACATTTATACCACTACATAAGATTTCTTCAACATCTTCATATCTTTTCTGGCGCTTTGATCCTGGAACATTTGTATGGGCAAGTTCGTCTATAAGGACTATTTCAGGATTCCGTGCAATTATAGCCTCAGTATCCATTTCCTTCATAACTGTACCGTTGTATTCTACTTTTTTTCGGGGAATAACCTCCAAGCCTCCAATTTGCTTGTCGGTTTCTTCTCTTTGATGAGATTCAACATAACCTATAACAATATCTTTTCCACGTGCAGCTCTCCTGTTTCCTTCGTTCAGCATGGAATAGGTCTTCCCTACACCGGGAGCGTACCCTATGAATATTTTCAATTTTCCCTTATTCTCTAAATTACAATACTTTAATGCTTCTTCAGGCGTAATTCGTTTATATTCTTCCTGCATTTTTGTTCCTTTACCATATATGTAATAACTTCTATTTTATCATAATATCGAGTGGAACTCACCAATAAAGTAATATGTTTCCTTTCCTAAACCGTGATCCAACCCCCTGTTTTCATCTATCCGAGTTTGTATCCCCCGGTTTTCCAACATGGATTGCAGTCTTGCTGCTATTGCTGAAGAGCCTTTTTCCGGATACTTTATTGAATACAGTTCTCGGGGAAAACAGCTAAAATCATAAATCATTATGTATTATTGGCTTATCTTCATGCTTACTTTTATGCGCAGCCAGCTGCTGATATTCCTGAATTTAAAGCCTGCTTAAAGATGTTAAATAACTGGGAACCTTATATACTGAATACTTTTAAATGCATGTACTGTTCTGATTACTGCCGTTTTGTAGCTGCTTATGAAGGCATTTCCGGTTATACCGCAAGTCACCAGTCTGGGAGCCCAATCCCATCCAAATACATATTGAGGCTTTCTTACATATACTCTTCTTTTATCACCCTTTGTATTATCATCCCCCATATCAGGGACACAGTTTTTGATCTCTGCAAGGTTAAATTCATCTACATTTTCAACTCCAGCAGTGACCCTAAGCAACAAGATATTCTCACCCTTGCGTAATATATACCTGATATCTGCTTCAAAAGGGCAATGTGCATTTGCATGGCTTCCAAGATAGAACCCATTCATGAAAATATCAGCTGAGGTATCAATGGATTCTATTGTCAGCTCAATAAGGTCGCCCTTGAGAAAATCTTCATCAGCATTAAAATTTTTCTTAAACCACCAAGACTTCTCTCTTGTCCATTGACAATCGAAAAAATTGTCTGCAGCAAGCGGCTCCTTAATAAGTCCGTATTGTATTAATGGCATATGTATGTCACAAGGAAGGACAGCAAGCATTTCCCAATCATCTTTCTGCTGTATTATCGATGCTGACTTTGCCGAGCAGTCAATTTCTTCCCACCTGACTTGTCAATCCTTATCCAATTCAAGTCTTCTCATTTATAGTATCCTCCTTTCGTAGGAGTCTGTTCATAAACAACTCTATAAATCCATCTGAGTCAACATTTTTTGCTACCTTTATGACCGATTGGGTTCCATTTGCCCTCCAAAGCCCGCTTTTATTATAAGTAGCCCCTCTCATTATTTCACCCTGGGTTTCAACAACTATTTCCTCCTGATGCATTTCGAGTATTCTATTATCAAATATGGCACAAATAGCAAGAGGGTCATGCATCATGGGGCAATTATCAGTTCCTTGTCTCCAACGTCTGATAAGCTCCGGCAGATACTTTGCTGACTGCTTTCCGTCAGTTCCAATCCTTCTGATATCCTCTTCAGTAAGGCTGCAATAAAAGGTAACATCCAAACCAACTGCTTTTATTGGTATACCAGATTCAAATACAACCCTTGCCGCTTCAGGATCGCATTTTATGTTCCACTCATTGCAGTGGTTATAAAAGCATCCGCCCATCATAACGATCTCTTTAACTTTGTTTTTTAGTTCCGGTTCTTTTAGAATTGCTACTGCAATATTCGTTAAAGGGCCAATTGGCACTAAGGTTATTTCAGAATCAGAATTCATAACGGTATCTATTATGAAGTCAATTCCTTTCATACCGAAATTATTCTCTTTTCCATCCTCATCCTCCAAATACTGGCAAGGTATTTCATTTTGATCTACTTTATTTATTATAGGGCCTCCAAGACCGGCAAATACGGGTATTTCTTCGCGTCCAGATATTCTAAGCAGCCTTGCTGCAAGTTTTGCCCTGGCAACAACATTTTTAAATACAGTGGTTATGCCTTTAACCTCAAGCTCAGGGGACTCCAGAGCTAAGGCAATTGCCAATGCATCATCAATATCATCACCTATATCGGTGTCAATAATAATTTTTGTTCTGTTCATATTAACAATCATCACCTCAATTTATTAGTAGTTTCGGTAATTATCGAATGTCATAAACGCTTCTCAGGATAATATCATTAGGTTTTCCTTCGATAATTCTTACTACCTTTTCACCGGCATTCATGTCAAAATAATTATCTGATAGCTTAATATCAGTATCAGCACAATCTATCTCAACATTTTTTGCATAGCAGGCAGCTTTAACAATAATACTATCGCCCTCTATTCTATAAGTTAAATCGGGGTTCTTAAACCTGAAGTGTTTAGGGGCACAAAATAGTACAGTACCGCTGGAAGCTATATTCCCTTCATGGAAAAAGCTATAACTTATATAGTTTTCATATAGGCTGGCATCATCAAAATCTATTTTTTCAAGCCATACGCTTTTAAGTGCCGGAACACTAATCCTACTGCTGCCTTCTGTAATAACTTGTGCATCGGTATCTCTAA
Organism: Bacillota bacterium; assembly: GCA_023412635.1. GTDB lineage: Bacteria > Bacillota > Clostridia > Acetivibrionales > DSM-1351 > Ruminiclostridium. The sequence goes on along the minus strand of JAEYNI010000295.1, from coordinate 18,296 downwards.
GTTCCCATTTAACAATACCTGTTATATCAGTTAATGTTTCATTGGCTACTGACAGCTGTGCACTCTTTTTAATTACACATGGTTCTGCATTGACATTTGCATTTTGAGTGAGAGTGCCTTCCTCACAGCACGAAATCATAATTGGCGCGAAAAATCTCTTTGCATAATAGTGCAGAGCTTTCCAACGTCCAAAGTAATCAATGGAAGACCAGGACGCTACCGGCCAGCAATCATTAAGTTGCCAGTAAATAGCTCCCATGCAGCGCCCTCTATTTCTTCGCCAATGTTCAACGCCATACCGTATAGCTTCTGCCTGTAGCAGCTGAGAAGCATAAACCAATACATTAAAGCTTGCCGGATATAAATATGTCTGAGACAGGTAGTTTACTATTTTTCCATTCGCAACTTTATTTCTTTGGTGCTTCTCCATAACATATGAAAAAATATTTCTATCCTCCGGTTCAGTAAAGCTCTCAATGGTCTTTACATTTGGGAATGACTGAAACCCGAATTCGGATACATACCTGAAATGATAGTTCCTGTAATCAGTAAACGCCTTATTACCGTGCCATACATCCCAATAATGAACATCTCCTCTATTGGGATCATTAGGCTGGTCAAAACCACCTCCAGAGGAAGGACTGGCCGGCCAATAGAAGGTATTTGGGTCATATTTCATTAATATTTCAGGAATAAGATACTCATACATGCGTATGTAGTCAGCCTTTTGCTTGTGGGTGTTCACCCATTGCCCCTCGTCAACAAACATCTCCATTTCATTGTTACCACACCACAAACCCAGGCATGCATGGTGACGCAGTCTCATCACATTATCTATTATTTCTTGCTTGATATTTTTTGAAAACTCAGGTGTTAATTCATAGACTGCACATGCGAACATTAAGTCCTGCCATACTATTAACCCAAGCTCATCGCATATATCATAGAAGTAATCGTCTAAATAGTAGCCTCCACCCCATATTCTGATAACGTTAAAATTAGCTTCAACAGAGTCACTTAAGAGTTTTCTTGTCCTATTTTCATTAATTCTTGAGAAAATATTGTCCTCGGGTATATAATCCGCACCCATTGCAAATACTTTTATGCCATTAACACAATGAGCGAAGGCTTCTCCCCATTCATCCTTTTCTATAGCAATAGTCATTGTCCTCAGACCAATTTTTTTCTCCCAGCTGTCTAAGATATTACCATTATGAGAGAGCTCAACTCTTACACTATATAATGGTTGTTTTCCATATCCATTTGGCCACCATAATTCAGGGTTGACTATAGTTGCCTCTTTTACATTCTTATCAGAAATCAAAGTAGTTCCATTGGGGGCTAAAACACTTATGTTGATATCAAAATTATCTGGATTTCCGAAATATGTATCTGTCTCTACCTTAAAATCAAGCTGAACGAGGTTTTCCAAATGCTTTTGAGAAATATATACATTATTTATACGGGCCTTTTCAATCCCAATAATTGAAATACTTCTCCATATACCCGCATCCGGAAGTCTAGGGCCCCAATCCCATCCAAACATGCAATGGGCTTTTCGTAAATGAGGAAATCCCTGCATTGCCTCTTCTGATCCATCAGCTTTACATTTTTTATATTCCTCTTTAATGAATTTTGTTGGAGAAGAAAAATATATTTCTATTTCATTCTCTCCTGCAACTAATACCTTTTTTATATCAAACTCCCATGTACTATGCATATTATAAGCACTTCCGACAGAAATTTTGTTTATCTGAATGCTTGCAATTGTATCCAATCCTTTACAGTTTAATAGAACAAAATCACTATCAAGCAGCTCTTCAGATATATAAAACTTACGGGAATATCTATAATCATTATCCATAAGTGCCAGCGCCTGCAGCTCATTATCTCGCCAATAGGGATCTTGCATTTTTGATGCATTCAGCATATCCGAATATACTGAGCCCGGAACATTTGCTTCAATATAATCATCTTGTCCGATTATGTTCATTTGCCATTTACCGTCTAAAGATAACTGTTTCATATGTACCCTCCTAGCCATATTATGGCTTTGAGCCGCAATAGCGGCCACTAATAGAAATGAAATTTGTTTACTATATTAGTTCAATTGTATTCCATCCAGATTTCCATAAAGTACGTTCACTTTACATTCCATTTTGCCAGTCTCACTATTTAATTCCTGAACGTAGGTTCCCCAAGCTTTTCCCGTACTCCAGAAGGTTGAAAAATTATTTTCATTTATTGCAGGTTTAAAACTCATACGACTATTAACCATATCGTACTTAAAGCCGCTGAGAGCTATAATAACAGCCCAACTTGCCATAGATCTCACATAGTGATTTCCACATTCAACCTCATTCCAGGGATTCCTTCTATGTCCGTCATGCCTTTCACGCACTGCTTTAACAATGGTAAGTCCTTCATCCACAAATCCTTCATATATTAAATGGGCGGCCACTTGATATTCAATACCGGTCCAAACCTCGTCAGCATAGACAAAAGGCAGCCGGGGCCTTCCCCCTTTAGGCCATGAACAAAGAAGCAGACCTTTCTCATCATTTATTGCATATGCTCTGTTTATATTATTATGGTTTTCAAAACCAACTCGGAAATTATATTTGTATACAGAGTATATGGCCTGTTTTACATGGTCTTGTGGAAGCACGTACCCCAGTCCGGCAATATGTGCCAACAATTGTCCGAACAGCTGATCTGAAAGACATCCATTACCATATTGATATTTATACCTGTCAGGATATTCTAAATATTGAATGTAATATTCTCCTCCCCAAAGGAGTTTATCCATTCTTGCACTGCCTTTTAAAAAAGCTTGATTGTATTTATTCTGATGTTCAGAATCTCCTATGTATGAAGCCATTTGGGCGCCGGCTTTCAATGCTGCGTAAAATAAAGAATTTGTCAGAGAATTCGGGCCGTAGAACTCTATATCATATGTATTATGCTGCTGCGCATCCAGAACAAAATCTCTGTCGCTATCCCAATATTCAAATGCAAAATCCAGTGCCTTGCTTGCTTTAGGCCATAAATCAAGCAGCAAGCTGTTATTGCCACTCAATTTCCACTCCCGGTACAATCTTATAATTGTTCCCATTTGACCATCAGTTGCCGGAAAGAAGTCATGCTTCTTCTCACCAAATACCTGATGTGTGCGAAAGGCCATTTTTCCAGTTTCATCTGTCTCAAGGCCAAATTCAATTTTTCTCATGGATTGTTCCAATTCGGGAAACAAGAAAGCCACCGTCTGTGCATAATTCCATACATGAGTGCAGTTTCCTTCACAGCTCCCCGTGTCATTCAAACAGCCTTCCCACCCAAGGAAGGTTCCATCTTCAATCCGGAAACAGGTGGTACTTCTCAGAACAGTAATATTGTTTGCTGCAGCTTCCAAAACATAGTCAGGTAAAGTACTTCCATAAAAAGCTTGTTTGAAATCCCTTGAGTATTTTTCAAGTCTTGCCATATTATCAAAAAGATATTTACCAGCTAACCAGGCATCTTTAAAGCGAATGCAATAATAGTTTCTTATAGTTTGATTGTCTTCAGCTTTATACCAGCCTTTTAATCTATTGGGAAAATGCCATGTCAATATAAATTCAAATATTTGTTCCTCACCAGGTTCAATTGTCTCGTAAATACTTAAGGAACCCACCTTGACTTTCAGATTTACTAATCGATTTCCTTCTGCTTCATATAAAGATTTGAGCTCCAGTTTTCCGTCATCACAAAAATCGTCCCAAAAATCCTGTATCCCATCAGTCCATCCGCCTTCCATCCAATTGACTTTTGAAGTTATATTCGGATTTGAAGTCATTAAGGCTAAACTTCCGAATCTCATATCAATTGAGGGCAGACCGGGAGATGTGTAAAATATTCCTCTAAAGGATACGTCATCAATATATTCATTTTTTACACCATCTATGGCTTTTGAATTATCATATGGATTTTTGGGGTCGAAGCCCATAGCATTAGATAGTGAGCCTGCTATGGCTACCATAACAGGCTTATCTGATGGATTTCTTACTTTATATCGTAATATAGCTCCTGGTATACCTGAATCATCAGCATTAAGGGGTATAAACGGTGTAAATGCTTCTAAATCCACATCTACAGGTAAGTCCTTGTCTTTAAAATCAACCTTTACGAAAGGATACTCTCCTTTCATAACCGATGAATCAAGTCTTGGGAGTCCTCCCAATTCAAAGCCGCTGTATCCGCAAGGCTGAATATGCGGAGGTTGAAGTCTGGATTCCAGCACCTTAACAACCGGATCTATGCCTTCCTGCTTTGTCCAGATTGCAAAAAAGCTATATGGCAAACGGACTCCTTTACCCGGATGATTAAATATTTCCCAGTCCCTTAGCTCGCCACACGCACCTAACGATACATTGCCCGTTCCTATTCCTCCAAGCAGGAATGCTGCTGCACCGGCACTTCCATCATATGCCCTTTGAGAATTGTATGTATAAAGCTCACTTTTCAAATATGGACTGTTATTCATTTTCTATATTTTTACCTCTCTTTTTTATATTTTAATACTCAATCCATTCTGAATTTTTCTGTGAACTTCTAAGACAGGCATCAATGAATTTCACACCATTCAAGCCCTCTATTATCCCTGCAAAATCCTTATCCTCATTGGTTATTGACAAGCCGGACTTTTGCTTTAGCAGAACTCCGGTAAATGCAGTATATACATTTGCAAAGGCCTCATAAAAGCCCTCGGGATGCCCTGTGGGAAGCCTGCAGTATTTCCGTGCACTGTCAGCAAGATAGTCTCTGCCCTGTATCAGTATCTGAGGCGGCTTTCCAACAATACTGACCTTTAATTTGCATGGATCTTCCTGTTCCCACTCAATTGCTCCCTTAGTTCCAAATATTCTTATTCTGAGCCCATTATTATAGCCATACGCCACCTGGGAACACCAGTATATTCCACTGGCACCGCCGTCGTACTTTATAAGTACCTCTCCATTAGTATCAAGTTTCATCCCTCTGCCGATAGTTCTTAGATTTGCACATAAGGATTCTATTTTAAGTCCTGTTATATATGAGACTGCACATTCTATATGTGTGCCTATGTCCCCTATGGCCCCGGACTTGCCGTTAATTTTTGGATCATTTCTCCAATTGGAAGGATTACCATTTGTATTCTCACATTGTTCTCCTATCCAATCCTGTGCATATTCGGCCATTATATTTGTCACTTCACCGATATCACCATTTTGTACCAGATACCTGGCCTGTTTCATCATAGGATAGCCTAAATAAGCGTATGTAATGCAGAATGTTAGTCCTTTGTCGTCTGCAAGTTTTTTAAGTTCTTCTGCCTCTTCAACTTCAAAACACAGCGGTTTCTCACATACAACATTGAATCCTTTGCTGAGAAACTCTTTGGCCGCTGGAAAATGCAGATTATTTGGAGTTGCAATTATCATAAAATCCGGTTTGTCAGGTCTTAAGGATTCATTTTCAGCCATTATGGCATAGCTATCATAAATTCTCTGCTCCTCCAATCCATATTTATGACCACTAAAAATATTATTCTCGTGGTTTATATCGAAGCAGCCACAGACTAGCTCTGCGTTGCCCACCATACCCAGAGCATTCCTGTGAACTGCTCCTATGAAGGAGCCTTCACCCCCGCCAAACATTCCGTATTTCACTTTATTTTCATTTTTAGCCATTAATCATCATCCTTTGAAGATTCTCATAACTTATTTTAACACTTTCCAAGCTGGGTCTGCGGCAGCGGTCCTGTTCCACAAAAGCCCATTCCACCCCAAGTTCAGCAGCTGTTTCAACAAAGGAAGATATGTTCAGACAACCCTCTCCCACTTCTGCAAATTCCGGTTCATCCCCTTTGATCATATCTTTGAGATGTATGTATTGAAGTTTTGATGAATTTTTCTTCATATATTCCAGTGTATCAAGTCCTACAAAGGAGGTCCAGAAGGTATCCAATTCCAGCATAAGGTTTGGTACTTTATTAATAAAGACATCAAGGACGTATTTATTATCTATTGTTTCAAATTCAAAATCATGGTTATGATAGCATAGCTGGATTCCTTCCGCCGAACATCTTTCTTCCAGAAGCCCAATCACTGCTGCTGTCTTTAAATAGGCAGCACTGTCTTTTCTGTACTCTTCGGGCAGCCATGGGAGAGATATGGTTTTCATTCCAAGTATTTTTGCATATTCTATCTCCCTTTCAAAATTTTCAAGCATATCGCTCAGGGATACATGTGCACAGAGTGCTTTAAGGCCCAATTTATCAATGTATTCTCTAAGCTCTGCTGCGTTAATACCATAATAGCCGCAAAACTCTAATCCTTTATATCCTATCTCAGCCACTTTTTTAAGTGTACCTAAAAAATCTTTTTCACATTCATCTCTTACCGTATACAACTGTAAACCAATATTAATCATTTATAAATCCCCCTATTCAATTATTTTGTATTGGAATAAATAATATAAAGAAAACTAAGCTAAGGAATAACAATACCCTTCATATATCCTTGCGGTTTGGTTTCCAAAGCGCTGAAAGCATTATTTATATCATCAAGTTTGAAAATATGCGTAATAGTCTCCTCTAAATTGAAGGTCCCTATATTCAGCAAGCTGACAGCACGTCTTAAGTCGTCACTTTCACTAATACAATACCCCGGATGCGCAACTCTCAGCTCAAGGCATTTTCCAATGGCCGGTCTGAAATCAAACCCGGTACTCGCAGTAGTATGTGAGCTCATCAATACAAGCCGCCCCCTGCCATATTTCAGGTAATTCATTGCCTCGTTAAGCAATTTGGGTATTCCTGTACCTTCTATAACAAAATCAGCCATATGCCCGCCGGTGATCTGATTTATAACATTTACCACATTTTCTTCTTTTGAATTTATAACATGAGAGGCGCCGTATTTTTTTGCAAGCTCAAGCCTTTGAGGGTCGACATCTATTGCAATTAATCCACAAAGCATTTTTCCGGCCAAAGCTTGTATACACCACAGCCCCATTGGGCCGCATCCCAGAACTACACCAAAATCCCCCGCTTCAGGTGCAGCTCCTCTCAGAACTGTCGTTACACATTTTACCGGTTCTATTGTTCCATAATGTGGGTTAAATCCATCTTTCAGTTTTAAACATTTTCCTTTTTCCATTGCTACATAGTCAGAGAAACCTACAAGTTCATCAAGTAGACCTGTTACAGTATCCCCAATTTTAAATCCGGTTACGCCCTCTCCAAGCTCCGCAACATACCCTGAAACCTCATGACCTAAAGTCTGTGGATATTCACCTAATAGTCCCTTCCAGTGGTTCAGCTCCCAATTGCATAGTCCACAGGCCGCTACTTTAACAAGTATTTGATCTTTCCCGGGATTAACATCAACTTCCTTTATTTCAAATCTGCCCGGCTCCATTAAGTAAGCTCTTCTTGATTTCATTTTTTGTACCTCCAATCAGTATAGTTAATTAGTTATCTAAAACAGAAACTTACAGATATTTATCTGTAAGTTTCTGTTTTTCATTCTGCGACTGCCTTATTGACCTTTTAAGTATTCATCCAGCTGCTTCTGCAATTCCGCCATAACTTTGTCAATTCCAGCAGCTTTCAATTTTTCATTTAGAGTAGCAAGTCCCTTTTCAGGATCAGTATATCCATATCTCAAAGGAAGCTCATACTGCTGCATTACATTTATTACAGCTGCATTTTCATTCTTTATAGGATCAAGATTTGGAGTAAAGAGTAAGAATTTATTATCTATTGAAATACTCTCAAGTTTTTTATTTACTTCATCAGCATTAGCAGGAGTACCGATAGCTTGCTTGAAGAAATTCAAAGACTTAAAGCCCCATGAGCAATACCCTTCTGGTGCAAATCCGTCAATATCCAGAGCCTTAAGCTTATCGTCAGAAGTTATCTCGTAGTGCTTACCTTCAATTCCATAAGTAAGGAGATTATAATAACTTTGATCCTGTCTTAACTTTTCAAGGAACATAAGGGCTCTCTCGGGATTTTTTGCTGAGGATGGTATTGCCATTCCATCCTGCATAGCAGCCGTTTTAAATGAAAATGCCCATCCAGGATAGAATTGCGCGTCATATTCAGGATGAAGTATAGCAACGCCTTTCCACGAGTCTAAATTATGTAAACGAGAAGCGGCTTTTCCATCACGGAACATATTCTCATCTTTATTGGATAATACTGATTTAGGCCAATAGCCTTTATCTGACCAACTCTTCATCTTCTTAAAGAATTCAAGCATTTCAGGTCTTTCAAGATAATTAATAATCTTGGGTTGAGGATCCTTAATGTCAACATAGAATGGGGAATACTGGGTCTGTAATATGTCATAAAGTCCCAATTCTGTAGCGTAGTATTTATCCAAGCCGTCAGAGGTTGCCATGAAACCCGTAGGGTCCAGTTGTTTGTCATTCTTTAAAACATTTTCAAGATATGTACCATAATCATCAATATTATTTATGGCTGTCATTCCATATTTTTTCATCAAATCGCCTCTAACGATATAACCCATAGTTGCATTTTGGAAAAACGTTGGTGGCAGACCATATAAGTGACCATTAACAGTTGCCTGCTTTAGAAAATCAGGTGTGGTCTCAGCATAACTTTTTGGTGCGTATATAGGAGCCAGATCTTCAATAGGCATAAATGCACCTTTTTGAGCTTGTGTATAATAGTTCAACCAGGTAGATGCATAAATCAAATCAACCGGCTCTCCAGAAGCAAGTACCAATGGATATTTTGTAGAAAAATCACCCCAACCTATCCATTTGACAGCTACTGTTGCATTTATGTCTGCTTGAAGTTTTTTGTTTAGTTCTGCAAGAACAGAATCATAATCCTTTGCCGGTGCACCAATAAGATACATAGTTAAATCTACAGCTTTTGAAGTATCAATCTTTGTACTTTCTGCAGTTGTTGATTCAGCTGTGGTTGAATCAGCTATAGTTGATTCAGCAGCTGTACTGACCGATGTTGATGAAGATGTTTCATTCTTTGTGTTTCCACAGCCTGTAAGTAGGCTTGTCCCGACAAGTACCGTAACAATTAGCAAACACATGATTTTTAAAGCTCTTCTCATAAAAATCCTCCTTATAAATATATTAATTGCTATGTATTAATTTCGCTTGATTATTTGAGATGCATACAAATGCTCTCTAATTTCAAGCGTAAATACCGGATGATAAGCTGTATAACTTATCCTTTTACAGCACCAACTGTAATTCCCTTGACAAAATATTTCTGTACGAATGGATATACCAATATGATAGGGCCGGTTGCTACAACGGCCATTGCAAGTTTTAATGATCTGGAAGGAATCATTGCCATAGATACACTGGACATACTTGATATTCTAGACATAGCATCACTTGCCGACAACATCTGATATAACATATACTGAAGAGGATATTTTTTGTAATCGGTCATGTATAACATTGCATTATACCAATCATTCCAATAATCTAGTGCGTAAAACAATCCGATTGTAGCAAGCCCAGCTTTTGATAATGGCAAGATCAACTTGATAAAAATTGTAAAGTCGCCTGCACCGTCAATCTTTGCAGATTCACTTATGGAATCCGGTATTGCAGTCATAAAACTTCTCATTATCAGCAAATAGAATATATTTATAATAATAGGTAGAATTAATGCAAGATAGTTATCTTTCAAGTGGAGGTATCTAATCAGGAAAATATAAGTTGACAGAATACCCCCATTAAATAACGTAGTGAAATAAAAGAAGAAAGTTAGTTTGTTTCTGTGTTTGAAGTCCTTTCTGCTAATAACGTATGCAGTCATAGTGATTATGAAAAGTCCCGCAGCAGTCCCTACTATTGTAATAAATATGGAAACACCATATGCCCTGATAACATCCTCCGGATATTTAAACAATAACCTGTAGGCTTCAAAAGATAAATCCTTAGGGATAATACCATATCCATGCTGGGCAATAGCAGTTTCCGAAGTAAGCGATCCTGAAATCAGCATAATAAAAGGTATCAGGCATAAAACCATACAGACTGAAATCAAAGTATATCCTAATATATTAAAAACAATTTTTGATGGTGAAATCTTTAATTTTCTTCTTTTTGCATCTATTGTCTTATTATTTTTATGCATCATATCCTCCTTAGAACAAAGCATTTTCTGGGCTTGCCTTTTTAACAACACCATTCACTACCATAATTATCACAAAGCAAAGCACCGATTGATAAAATGTTGCTGCAGAAGACATGCTCATATCTCCGCTGTTGATAAGTGATCTGAATACAAATGTGTCAATAACATCAGTTGCATTGAAGAGTTGTCCATTATTTCCTACAATCTGATAGAACATCTGAAAATCGCCTCGTAGTATTTTACTGATATTTAAAAGCAGCATTATAATTATTGTTGGTTTAATTGACGGTATTGTAATATAGATTATTTTCTTAAAAATGTTGGCTCCGTCAATATCTGCAGCTTCAAAGCACTCCGCATCAATGTTTGTTATCGAAGCAATGTATATTACTGAAATATAGCCTACCCATTTCCAAGAGTTAAAAAAAGCTATGATCAATATCCAAGCAGCTGGCATGCTATATAAATCCAACGATTTTCCGCCTAATGATTTAAGTACGGTATTTAAAGTACCTGTTTCATAGTTAAAAATGTTGTAAACAAATACGCCAACAATAATCCAGGAAATAAAGTAAGGCAAAAAGATAATTGATTGGGATATCTTCTTAAAATACTTGCCTTTCATCTCACTTACGACTATTGCAATAATTATTGCAATTCCTTGAGATGTAATAAGATTCATGAGGTTATAAAGAATAGTATTCCTTGTTACCAAAAGACCTGTACCCGACATAAAAAAGAATTTGAAATTTTCAAAGCCTGACCAGGGACTTGAAAATACTCCCAGGTTATATTTAAAATCCTTAAATGCTAGTATGATACCTGCCATTGGTATATACATGAGTAATATAACCAGGAATATTGCTGGTAAAGCCATAATCCATAAAGTTTTGTTTTTTTTAAAATCATAAAATAGATTTTTAGTATTCAAAACATATCTCCTTTTCCTTATATTAGTAACTTAGTTGCAACGACTATTTATTTGAATATGTTTTTGGTTTACATATTTATTATAAATCGTAACTATTTTAATTGGTATATGACTAAAATACGATTATGGGTAGAAATATACGGTATATACTTGGTGGTTACCTTTGCACTTGAAAGCGGTTTACATTATGTAGTATCATTATCGTAAACCACTAAATATTAGGAGTGATACCATTTGATTAAACTTCTGGTCGTAGATGATGAATCCACAACAAGAAAAGGCATTATCAAATATGTTAACTGGAGTGAATTAGGAGTCCATCTTGTTGAAGAAGCAAAAGATGGTATAGAAGGCTTGGAAATAGCCATGGAATTTCACCCTAATATAGTTATTTCAGATATAAAAATGCCTGGAATGAATGGTATAGAGTTTGCTACAAAGCTAAGAGCTCTTTTTCCTGAAACCAGACTAATTTTTTTAAGCGGTTATTCCGATAAAGAATACCTTAAAGCCGCTATTCATCTTAATGCAGTCAGCTATGTGGAAAAGCCTTTAGATCTTGGCGAATTAAAGGATGTAATTAAAAGGGCTGTAACTCTTTACATTGAAGATGAGAACAGAAAATCTGCTTTGTCAGAAGGTCTGCCTCTTATCAGGCAGAATATCGTTTTTAAACTTATAGCTAGAAAGACTATTCCCGAGGAGCTTATAAAGGATTTACAAATGGTAAATGTCCCATTTAGAATAGATGGTTCATTTACAGTTATAATTATAAAAGCTAATTTTAGCCCTGATACAGACCCAAATCAAATACTAAATATACTGGAAGACTGCCTTCATGATACAATACATATTTGTGCTGAAAAAAATGGAAGTTATATTATCATTGTTTCAGGCATTAATTCAATAGGGAGAAACAAAAGGGTTTCTGATATTTTTGATAAAATTGGTACCCATATAAGAGAATATAGTTCAACCCATATAGATTTGTTTTGTGCTGTGGGGTTACCAGTAACAGGAATGGTTCAAATCCATCAATCATATGAAACAGCTGTTTTGGCATTACAAAAGATATTTTTCCAAGGGTATGGTAAAACTGTCTTCTATGAAAATGAAGCATTGAGTTTTATAAGTTTTGATCAAGATATAACAGCAAATTTTTCAGAATTGATTCAATCTGAAAGAAAAGATGAAGCAATTGAATTTATTGAAAAACTTTGCAGAGAAATTTGTTTAAATCAGGGAACTCTTGTTGATAAGGTTAAAAGTATATTTTTCAAACTCTCTTTAGCACTCTTCCAGGAAGCGGAAAAAAGGGGCTTACAACTTAACAATTTTGGCGGCTCTGAGGAAAAAAACATTTGGGAAGTGATCTCAAATTTTGAGACTCTGGAAGATATAAAAAAGTATCTTATTAGCAATATTATTTTGTTTTTTGAAGAAATAAAAGATATGGAATCTTTTAGCCGAAGTGTTCTTAATGCCATGGACTATATCAGAAAGAACTATTTTGCTCCTGATCTCTCGGTTAAAATTCTTGCTGAGCATATCTATCTGACCCCAACATATTTATCATCATTATTTAAAAAAGAAACAGGGATGACTATTAGTGAATATGTAACAAAAGTAAGAATTGAAAAATCAAAGGAACTTCTTTTGGATCCCCAAATTAAGCTTTTTGAAGTAGCCAGGAAGGTTGGTTACAGCGACGCCAACTATTATTCAAAGGCTTTTAGCAAGCAGATGGGTATGACCCCTTCAACATTTCGGGAGAAATATATATTATGAAAATTAAATTTTCTAAAAATATAAAAATTAAATTTTTTAAAAAAACCATCTATTCATTAAAAAACCTAACGTTGAAAAAAAAGCTCCTGCTGTCTTTTTTTATTTTAATTTTCCTGCCCTTAGGGCTTCTTACTTTTATTTCTTACGTAAATGTCGCAAAAATATATGAAAACCAAATACGTTATTCAGCAAATCAATCCTTTGACCAGGCATATACTTTCCTGAGTTATAAACTTAATACTATGATAAATACATCTGATGTTATATATTTCAATTCAGATGTTCAAAACATACTGTCAGAAGATAAAACTATATATGAGAATGATTTGGTTCAGCAAAATATTGATATGTTAATATTGGATAAATTTCTGAATGGCTTAAATAATTCTGAAGACATTTATAGAGCAAGCCTTTATGTACCCGATTGGTTTAGCTATTCTAATCAGGAAATTAACTTTAACAATACCTCCACCTTTGCGGGTACGCCCACTTACAAGAAGCTTATGGCATCAAAAGAGAAGGTCTTTTGGCTTCCGCCTGAAAATATTAAAAATTATTCTTCCAGCGATGATCCTATACCTGTCATCTCTTTATTAAGAAAAATAAGAAACAGTGATCAAATTAATGACATTATAGGCATCATAAGAGTAAACATATTGGAAAGCAATATACATAATATTATAGTTAAAGCAAACATAACTCAGAAAGGTGTGGTATATCTTCAAAATTCAGATGGTATTATAATTAGCTGTTCAAACCCTGAAAACCTGCATGATCTGGATTCAAATTACAATTTGCGTAAAATCCTTGAGGGTAGGAGCATGTCGTGGGAAACAATTTCTATTAATAAAAATCGTTTTGCAATAACTTCCAGAGAGGTTCCAAATACCGATTGGATGATGGTCACAGCTATTCCATACAGTGAGATACTATCTCAAAGTAACAAAATAAAAAATTTAATGCTTGCATTCATGCTTATTATAGGCGTTATTGCATATTCATTGGCATATGTTATATCAACTTCGACAGTAAACAGAGTTATTCTTCTGACAAAAAAAATGAAAAAGGTAGAGGAAGGAGATCTTGATGTCAGCATAGTTTCAAAAGGCAGGGACGAAATAGGCAAATTGATGGACAGTTTCAACTATATGGTGAAAAGAATACACCAATTGGTAGAAGAACAGTATCAAAGCGGTAAGGAAATAAAAAACGCTGAACTTAAAGCGCTGCAAGCACAAATTAATCCTCACTTTTTATATAACACTTTGGAATTAATAAACTGGAAAGCCATTGAAAATGATGTTCCTGATATAGTTCTAATCACACAGTCATTGGCAAAGTTTTACAAACTGAGTTTAAACAAGGGCAGGGATGTTGTTACAATCCGAGATGAAATCAACCATGTAATTAATTATGTTCAAATTCAGAACTTACGATTTGATAACAGGATCACTCTGATCCTAAATGTTGATGAAGAGTTCTACCCATATAGCATTTTAAAACTTGTACTGCAGCCAATTGTAGAAAATTCAATATTTCACGGAATTTTTGAGAATAGGAATAATCCAGAGGGTATAATTCAAATTACCGGCCGGTTTGAGGAAGATGCCATCGTAATAGCAGTTCAAGACAATGGAGTTGGAATGACAAAGGAAACGGCAGATGGCATATTGTCCTCTGAAGGTAATGACAACATTCATGGTTACGGTTTAGGTAATATTGACAGAAGAATAAAGCTTTACTATGGACAACAGTATGGACTTACCTTTCATTGCAGACCTAACCAAGGCACGTTAGTTGAAATCAGAATACCACCCATTGAAGCCAAGGTGTTCAAAGCATAAGGGACGGGGGTGCGGACATAAAGTTGGACACTATTGGTACTCTGAAAGGAGTAGCGAAAGTGTATTCAGACGATCAAATAGATCAAGCTCTGAAGTTATATGCCCAATCGAAATCAGTTACAAAATTAATCCAACGTTTAGGCTATCCTACAAGACGAGCTGTATATAAATGGAATGCTGCGAGAGAAGCCACACCCAGGCCAAAGGCTCCGCGGAAGAAATGTGATAATACGCCAGGTCACCTCATGTATCCATCTGTTGAGCTCAAAATGGATGTGATAAATCGTTGCTTAAAACTGGGAGAAAATGTACAATTGGTATCAGAAGAAATTGGTTACACTAGATCCAGTATCTACATGTGGCGTAAGAAGTATCTCCAGAAAGGAGTTGCTGCACTTATGAATCCCAAGGACGATCCGCGTGGTAAGCTCTCTGAAGGGGACACTTGATGTTCTAAAAAAAAGATCCCGGATCGAGGTGTTGTTTGATGAGTATTTCGGTAGGTATGGGTATCGAAGAATTTATACATTACTAGTCAGAGAAGATACCTGTGTTTCTGAGAATATCGTTCGTAGAATCATGGCAGAGTGTGGTCTGGTAGTAAAAGGCAAACGGAGGAATCAGAAATATAGATCATATAAATGTAGATTATCATTATTTAAATCCCCCTCTGATTTATCAATTAATTTCCAATTCTTTGGAATAAAATCATTTAATGTTTTGCCAGATGCATTTATTTTACACTTTCCGGTTCGGTCAATATAAGCTCCAAGCTTATTTTGCTATTAATATTACCTTCTTCATCTCTAAGCACTCCTTCATCAATGATAAGATCATACTTTTGTCCCACTTCTATCTTTAAATTTCTCCATTTTAAGTATTCATAGTCAGGCGAAAGAATCAATTTGTTACCTTGTATCTCCCAATTTAGATTAATGGAACCATCATCTTGCCCAGATGGAACATTTGGTTTGGTTAATGATGCCGCTATGCTATTAGTCGTGTTAAAGACTTTTTTATCAAAATCAAGTTCTATCCCTTTCTCAAGTATTACATCTGTTGCTCCACTGCGTGGAGTTGTAGTAACTTCCTTGAACTCGCTAACTTTATAATTGAATACCGTTTTTCCTGTTTTTAAAATTGGAAAATCTGTTTTATCTATATTAACTATTATACTTTTATTGACAAATTCAATCGTCCCACTTGTTTTATACTCACCATCTGTATCAACAAACTTTGCGATATTATTTTCTAATTTAATATTTGTACCATCATAATAATATGAGCGACTAAAATATAAATGAAAGCTTACTGACGTGCTTGAAATTTCTTTAATATCAATTGTTGTACTATTCCCTCCAGTATATGGAATAGAGGTATACCAATGTCCTAAATATCCTTCACTGTTTTCTCTTGTTTTAAAATATATTCCATCTATTTTATTAACTTCATTGGAAGGAGCTATTTTACCCCACTGGGTTTTGATACCCGATTCTGTCTTTGTAAAGCCAAGTAATCTATCGCCTGAAACATAAGGCATATCTGAGTATGTTTCATCAGGCAAATAATTACTAAAAATAATATCAATATGCTTAGTATCCCCCTTTATTTTCGCCTGTACATATCTGTACACCCCTGCGCCTTCATAGGCAGTTTTAATTTTTGCACTGTAATTATCATTTTCTTTATATATAAAGACCTCATAAAAATTAGTTTCCTCTGCATTAGTGTATTCTGTAAAAATATAGTCTCCAAGCCATGAATCCAAGAGTTGATTATTATTTTTAGATGTATCATTTGTAAGGTCCTGTTTTAGACTACCCACGACTAAATCATTATTTTTCGATTGTCCTTGTCTATTATCAGAACAAGAAGTAATTACCGATACAAAAGAAATTATGACTAATAACCATAGATATTTTCTACCTTTTAGATTTGGCATAACTATAACCCCCAAAAATATTAATTAACATAAATAAATCCAATAAATATAGTTCATCTCTTATATAAAATAAATTCTGTACCTTTAAAGCACTCCCTTATATTTTACAATCTCTTGCATAACATAAGGTTACAAAATCGTAATACTTAAATTATGGAAACCCAAAAGGTCGAGTAATAAAACAAATTTCAGTACTTAAAATAGTATAAAAATGACAGATAATCATATAGACTACCTGTCATTTGATAAAATATTGTTTCATAATACTTGATTTACATCATCACAAATGAGAAGTGCCGATTCCATGGGCTATTCATCAGTGCCTCAATATTTTTCATTATTAGTCCTCTGTGTGATGACTGCATCAAAATGACATAATCCCTAGTTGTTCCTCTGCTGTATCGCAGAACTATTACATTATTCGTATCTGGTGTCATCGCTCTAATTCTGTCAAACCGTTTCAGGTATTTTCCTTGTGGCTCCCTGCTTCGATGATTATAAATCACCAGGCTTTGACCTCGATGGTAGTAGTCAATAATCTCATCATGCCATACATATTTCGGGCCTTTTTCACTGTATTTCCCTACGCTCTCAACTTCAAGTCCATTGTCAGGATCAAAAAATACAATATCACAAGATTCCAATTGTTTAAAGCCCGTCCTATACCATCGCTCCCTTTCATTTTTCCTTGCAACAATATCTTGTTCGGCATTATAGGAAAGCACCTGTTCATAAAATACAGTTCTCTCAGGTAAAATATGAGAATCCTGAATGCCTCTGACCGTTCGGCCATTTATCACTACATCCTGTAACTGCTTATACAAGGTTTGGTCGCATGCACGAAACTCAAATATATTCTTCCGCTTGGTGTCATCTAAATATCCAATATGCTTGCCATCATTATTATGGGATTCGTCGTCTGTCAGATACCAATTGATTCCGAGCCTCAAAGAAGTGCCTGTAGATATCATTTTAAGCATCCCATATTTTCCGAAGTCCCCTACATCTCCTGTATATCGATTTTGCACTTTCCCCCCTACTTCTATGGCATAGACATAGCCATCAATACTTCATTAACATATTGTTGTAATCACTATGTACAATACCATCCCAGTTATTCTGCAACCACGCCATCGGACATTCTGCTATAAATAAATCTCTTTCCTTTTCAAAGTTCATTTTGTACCATCCATTCCTAACAAATTAGTTTATAGCCAATCAACCATTCAAGATTAAATTTCTTCCAAAATATTGACTGTTTGTAACATTTATTTTAAATAAATGTACTGGTGCAGTTAGTATATTCTATCAATAAATTCCAGTAAATACAATGAGCCCCACGTGTCCGTATTTGCTCACTAATATGTGTCAGAATGAAGAAGATAATCAGAAATCGAAACAGCAAACCACTATATATTGACATTACAGTTGACACAATACAACATATTGAGTATCATGGGTATGATATGGTTACATAATACATTTGCCTTTAACGAACTTTATAAACGAACGCAAAAATTTGAGGAGGATAATTGTGTACAAGGAGTTTTTCAATATGATTAGAAAAAACAACCCTAATGAAATTATTGTTATAGATGCTGTTGTTGGCGCTGGAAAGACTGTTTACAT
>JAEYNI010000203.1 GCA_023412635.1 Bacillota bacterium | reverse complement strand
AATCATTAATCTTATACCTCTATAATATAATTAAAATCACAAGACTAACATGGAAAATCTATTTCTGAAATGTACTTACTATCTATATTATACCATTATTTCCTTATTTTCAACATAATTGTCTATGACCAACCAGGTTTATGTAGATATTACAAAAAAGGTTTTGAGAAATATAAGTATTTCTTAAAACCTTTTTAATGTTTTCAGGGTTTTATTTGATACCTGAACCAGGCCATGTACCGTCTTCTATCTGGAAAATGTCATGTACCGGGAATCTTGTAGGAGCTCCGTTAAAAACTTCCTCAAAGGTACGTCCGTATTTTCTTAGAATTTCGGCATGTTTCAACTGTACCTCCCAGTGCCAGTCAATAGTCGGTGAACGGTGTCCCTCCAACGGTGAACCCGCATAAGGAACCCAACTGGAGGCAATTGTTACAACACCCTTGGAAGCCAGGTATTCAAAGCCCTCATACAAAACCTCCTTAGGTTGCAGGCCGCATACAAAATTGCTTCTGACCTTGCCTTTCCCAAAGACCTCTACAGCATACTCAATGGCATTAATCCAATTATCGTAGCCTCCGCAAGCTTCAACCTTGCCTGGGCATACAATCCCAAAATAGTCCTTGCCCCATACTTCGGTATTAAATGCTATTGTGCTGAAGCCAGCTTCCTTATACTTATCAATTACTGAAAAATCCAGCGGCGCTCCAATGCAGGCAGTACCATTGAAGGTCTCCTTCCCCAAAGACTCCTTTATGCTTTCGGCTACATCCAGATAGTATTCCAATTCCCGGCGTTCAGGAATAAAGCCTCCCGTAATAGTTACATGCTTGTAGCCTTCATCATATGCGGCTTTCACAGTCTCACCTATTTGATGTGGATACTTCCAGACAGGGCCATCGGGACCGTCCTGATACTTCTTCTTTGCATTGAAGGTGCAAAACAGACAGGTCTGTCCCTTGTCCTTAACTGCACATTCCTCACTATAGCAGACGACAATGCTTTTATCAGTACTGCTGACCGAACGGTCCTGGGCAATATCCTTCATATTCGCCCCGTCCTTCGTTTTTCTGGAATAAAATTCAGGTTCTCCTTCAAAACTTATATCCGACAAATAATCTCCCCTGTAAGCTATTCCAAATACACCATTCTGTTCAACGATTTGGTAGGGCGAATTCTGGTCTGCCAGCGGAAATACGCCAAAACCGTTTTGTAAATGGATGGCATGAGGAAAGAATAAATGTTTTTTTGTCACAGATGCTTTTCCAGGACCACAGAATTCTACAGTTTTTATTTCATTTTTTTCTGTAAGCTTTTTCAAAACATCCTCATCGAATCTAACGCCCTCAATGCCCAAAGCTATTTTCAATCTTAACTCTTCATACAACTTTTCTTTTATGGAGCTGACCTCTTTACTCATTTCTTACATCCTCTCTTTCAATATTTATTTAAGTCTTAATTTTCTACACAATTATATGGTTTTGCCGTACATTCTGATATCTTGTTTAAAAACCCTTAACACAACAAGGGTTATTCCCTATCAGTGTCTGAAAGAACACAGAAAGCCGCCTTATCCGCCTCCTCTGCCCATTCTTCCTTTTGAATGCCGGCAATT
This sequence comes from Bacillota bacterium, assembly GCA_023412635.1. Taxonomy (GTDB): domain Bacteria; phylum Bacillota; class Clostridia; order Acetivibrionales; family DSM-1351; genus Ruminiclostridium. The sequence goes on along the minus strand of JAEYNI010000203.1, from coordinate 4,616 downwards.
TCAGTTATAGCTGTTTTATCATAAACCGGTGAGCCGGGTACCCTGAACTTGGATATATCAAGCTTTTCAATGCTGATTTCTTCCGGGACCGGAAGCTGAGGAACCCAATCATAGGGAGCACGGTATGCACGGTAAACAATGTTCATTGATGGAGCCAAGCCTCCAAAATACGGATTAATATACTCCCAGACGATTTCGTGCTCAGCAGTAACCTCTATCAGTCTCCCGTTGGAGCCTTCTGTAATAAAAGTGTTTCCGTTGGGAAGTCTCTGAGCACTGCTGATAAACGGACTGTAAAACTTATAGGAGTCGAGAGGATTCACACAACCTGCTTCGATAGGAGTATATTGCCATATTATTTCAAGAGTAACCGGATTAAACTCCAACACTCTTGAATAGTCCCTTTTTGCATTCATACGTCCTGTAGGTGAAGTTGGGTTTGGTGCTCCGTAGCCTCCCCAGCCCCCATTGTCAAACACAAGGAAATTACCTTCACCCGGCAGGCCCTTGGGAATCATGTGCAAGTGATGCTGACCAATTATCCAGCCCAGTTTTATTAATTCTTTTGAAGCATTAAAGTCTGGTCCTATGCGCCATACAACTTTACCTGTTTCCTTGCTGATTATTGCAAGAATGTTAGCCTCCCTGGAGTCCCATATTATGTTGTCAGGGTGAAACCTCTCATCTCCACTGTCATACCACTTGTTTTCTCCCAGGGTGGATGCCGAGTTTATATGCAGCCAGTCCCCCATTCCTCCGCCAGCCGGACGCATATTGGGATCTCTTGCTAAAATGTTTTTAGCAGCTTCATCAAAACCCAATTCATCAAAGTGATCACTTGCGTTCCACTGCCATATGATTTCACCCTCCCAGTTAACTTCAATGATCTTGTCATCCAGCAAAAGCTTCTCAGAAATTTTGGGATTATGTACATTTTCATGGACAAGGATTAAGGTATTTCCCATATCCGTCAGCGGAAGGCTTCCAGGTGCATAATATCCCACCGTTGAACCCTCTCTTTGAAAATCGTGGTGCTGCCTTGCCATCCACCTGGCTTTTTCACCGGGATCCTCAATGTACTCCAGCCTGTCAAACCTCCAAACTACATTTCCGTCCCAGTCCACCTGTAACAAATCCACCTGATCCTGCATTCCGTACCTGGGATTTCTGGCACCAGAAGAGCCAAAAACCTGGCCTCCCGGCAACAACTTGTTTGGAAAACCCTGAAGTCCCTTCCACAGCTTTAATTCTCTACCATTCATATCTATGAGCAGAGCTCCGTCCCTGGTGGGTAAAATAGTATAGCCGCTGTATGCTTTGTCTTTATTGTAGATTGTTGTTCCTGTTGGAATAATACTTGGAAAACCCATGATTAATCTCCTTTCACAAAATCTGTAACACTATGACACGTTTCAGTTTTGTTTAACGTTTATTCTTATAATGTGCTTTTTACTTGTTAACTGCGAAAGCATTGCTGTATGCCTCAAGTAATTCAAGACTACCGTTTATCCCTAAAAGGCTTTTATTTAAAATAACACTGCCTTCTGTAGGTAGCGAAATAAGTAAAATCGGAATGTTGAGCTCCTTAGCTATACTTGTTTCAAGATGGCTTCCCAGAATTATTTCAGGGGATAGCTCTCTTATTTTATCTTCTATTCTTTTGCCATCCTCTAAAAAACAGACTTCTACGTTGCTTTTAAATTGCTTTGAAATATGCACTAGTTCCTTCTCATCTACCCTGTTTGTAATTATTATCGATCTGACTATCTGACCAAAGCTATTTTCAAGATATCTGGCCACAGGGTAAGTAATATATGACGGTCCGACCAATACAACTTCCTTCTGAATGTGATGCTTATAGTAATAAGGAGCAAGTTTAGAAAGATAATAGAGATATTTCTCCTTTTTTTGCTGCTTAAGCCCGTCAATTGCTTCTCTTTTACCGCTATAAACAGAAGCCAGTCTCTCCAGAATTTCTTCAACACCTTCTATTCCAAGAGGTGCTTCGGCTATGTAAATATATGGAGTCCCATACTTTTCTTCAAGGTAATGAGCTATTTCAAGTCCCCACTCGGTAAACACCACATTTAATCCGGCATTCCTTATCTGTTTCCAGTTTTCAACCGAGCTTTTGTACCCAAATAGTTGATTGGTTTTAAAACCTGCAGCTTCCAACAGTAAATTTAATTCCTCCAGGTTTCCTTCCCAATAGGGATCAAGATTTGGAGCAATACCAAACACGTTTATTAAATCAGTATCAGTAGAGGTTTCTGTATCATTAATTTTAGACAGACCTTCTATTATGCCTTTTGTAACTTTTGTATATGCATCAAAACTGTGGCCTTTAAAACCGGGGGTACTGATATTTATGACCGGGTAACCCTGTTCAGCAGCTTCCTTTGTCATAGCCCCTATATCATCTCCTACAATTTCTGTAGCACAGCCACTGACTACAACGTACAACTCTCCTTCCAGAACCTTTACTGTATTTTTAATCTGCTCTCTCAGTCTTGAAGTTCCGCCAAAGATTACTTGCTTTTCTATAACATTGGTACATGCAATTGTGTAATTGTCAGAAGCATATCCGTTTGCAGCGTTTGAAATATATTTTTCCTGTGCGGCACAACCCGCTGTAGAATGAACGATGGGAACTACACCGCTAATTGATTTCAAAACACTAACAGCACCCTGCAGCAGGCAGCCATTCCTGTTAAATTCAATGTAGTCTGCCATTATTTCACCTCCTGCTTTATATACCAGTTTGTATTTTTCTTAAGCCATCCCGATTGATAAACAGAATGTATTGGAGAAGTTTTGAAATTCGCTGAAAAGCCATTATACTTTACCAACTTATATAATTTTTCAGCGAAATTTATACTACCCCTGTATCCCAGAATATTGATATTCTGAATATTTAGTACCGGAATGCCTTCAACGGAAATTGAATCGGCAGCCAAATCATTGCCTACGTATATTTCAGCCCCGGTTTTCTTTAGAATATTTATTTGCTCATAAGGCTGACCCTCTCCTATAAGCAAAGACAGTTCCGGATTTTTTCTGTAAAGCTTCTCCATCTGGTTAAGCAGAGTAATATCAAGATATGGCACTTTAATACCAATAACCTCGGCATTTAAATCCTCAAGTAATCCAATAACAGCATTGGCATGTTCGGGCTCACAGCTTAAGAACACCTTTGTCCCATCTAATTTATACCTTCCAAGTGCTTCTCTGGCAGATTGACTTTCCCTATCAACTAATTCCTTTGCCTGCCGGTCCTTCCCTAGCTGTTTTCCTATCTCAGATATCCACTTATTGGTAGCTTTAATTCCGATAGGAGTATTTACTTCAATTTCAGGGGTTTCATAGATATCCTTCAATACCTTGGCGAAATAATCACCTTCACCTTTTTTAACTACCAGATTAAATAATGCACTGCCTGCCTTGGCAATATCTTGATAATTTGAAAATCTCGGAAAAACATTGGATTCAACCCCCAAGGCTTCTAAAAGTCTGTTCAGTTCCTTAAGACTTTCCTTGTCTTCATTTAAGGCTATTAAATTTATGAAATTTTCTTTTTCAGCTTTATTTGGCAGTAGATATTTCACAATAGAATGAATAGCTGTGTCATAACCTGTTATACCTATTTTGGATTTGAACCCATCTGTATATATTGGCACTACAGGAATACCAAGTTCATCGGTTAAATCCTGGGTAACTGAGGCCACATCATCATTGTTTATCGCAACAACTGACGTTGTCAGGACAAAAATGATCTCAGGATGATTTTCTCTGTAGATGCTTTTAACGGTTTTTTTCAGCTTGATATCGCTTCCTAAAATTGAATCTTCCTCATCAATATTGGTTACTGCCCATTGAGTAACAAGGGAATTCCGGTTGTTATAATGGTTTTGAATTATCCCGCAGCCCCTTGGACCATGTATGATTATTCCAATATTCTTTATAGTATTAATTGCCTGTAAAGCATAGAGAATATCTGAATTTGTATCCTGAGAAAAGGTTCTGATACGCTGTTTCAGGTTACCGTCATAAAATTCTCTCAATATAGCTTCTACAGTTCCATAATAAGCTCCGATTGTAGATAATCTTTTTTCTCTGATTACTGGTGCCTTTCCTCTTAAAACAGCCATATTTGCCTCCCTATGCCGCATTGCGGCCATTACAAAATATATTATTTCTTTGATTTTTAGATATTGGCATTAAGGTCTGTGGCCGCTTCAGCCTCAATCTTCAGAATTCTGTCTCCCCAATCCTTTGCCCAGTCCCGAAGCTCTGTGACACTTAAGGGATTAGGTACTGTTGCCTCAGAGTCTTCAATTATATACTTAGCAAGAGCTCTATAGACGTCGGCCTGCTCTGAATCCGGATTGGCCTCAATAACTGTCTTTCCGTGTAATTCACTTTGCGCAACAATTGATGACCTCGGAACATATTGAACTACCTTTGTACCTGTTTTTGATGCAAAGTCGTCTATCAACGGTTTTGCATAGGGGGTAAGCACACTGTTCGCAATAATACCTCCCAGCTGAGCTCCTCCTGTAGGAGCATATTTGCTGATTGCTTTGAACAGGTTATTTGCCGCATATACAGCCATAAAA
>JAEYNI010000208.1 GCA_023412635.1 Bacillota bacterium | reverse complement strand
ACACCATAGCCATGACCTTTGTACATGATCTTGATGAAAAAGCATTTACAAGAACTCTCTGGCAGATGTGTACCGAATGTCTAGTAGTGTTCCCCGATGGGGTCAGTGTACTGCCATGGATGCTGTGTGGTAATGAAGAAATAGGCAGGGTTACTGCCGGAAAAATGAAGGAATTCAGAGTAGTTGTATGGGCTCAACATGGCATATTCGGTACAGGAAAAGACCTTGATGAGACCTTTGGGCTCATTGAAACAGTTGAAAAAGCAGCTGAAATATATATAAAAATTATGAATATGCCCATTAAACAAACTATCACTGATGAAAATCTGAAGATACTGGCTAAAGCCTTTGGAATAACTCCCAGAGCAGGATATCTGGAATAAATGACAATATCGGAGGTATTTATGGAGCTCAGCCTAAATTAAAACAGGTTTTCCGACTGGATAAAATAATGTATTGACAAAACTAGACTATAGCAGTAGTTTTATATAAGGGTTAAGAATTTTTCTTCAGCTATTCGCTGAATGAGGGTAGTTGTTCTGACTGCAGCTATATTATGAATTGTCATTGTATTAAAATTGGAGGAAAATCTGTGATGGAGCAAATAAAGCTTTTTGACAGCGAAATTAAAGTAATGGAGCTTTTGTGGGATAAAGGCCCCATTACTGCCAAAGAGATTTCCATACTTGCCGGAGAAACAACAGGCTGGAATAAAAATACCACATATACCATTATAAAAAAACTGGTTGAGAAAGGAGCCGTTAGGCGAGAGGAACCAAATTTTATGTGTTTTCCCGTAATTTCAAGAGAACAGGTACAATTAGCCGAAACCTCAAACCTTATAAACAAATTATACAAGGGCTCAAAAAAACTGTTTTTTTCCTCTTTCATAGGAAAGGAAAAGTTAACTCGTGAAGAGGTAGAAGAACTGAAGAGGATTATTGAGAAAAGCGGAGAGTAGTTACCAATGCTGACATGGAGGGTGGCATGCTGAACACAGTTTTTTATTCATTAATAAACATGAGTATTTTTGCATCGATAATCGGACTCCTGCTTCTGATTCTGAGAAAGATTAAGCATATCCCCAGATTGGCAATTTATTGGATGTGGACCCTTGTTCTTCTGAAACTTATAATACCTTTTTCAGTATCAAGCAGGGTTAGTATTTTAAATCTAACAGGTTCTCTGGTCAAAAGAGTAGTGGTTGTACCGGGTATGAAGGAAAGAAGTATTAGCCTGAGTATGTCCAATTCAATCGGTGCAGCAGATACTTATTTTCCTGTGACCTTTGAAACAGGTCAGCTGGAAAAAATATTCTCAATAGCATCTTACGTATGGATAATTGGAGTAGCAGGTTCCGTTATTTTGGCAGGAGTAATATATTTTATTACTTGCAGTCGGCTGAAGTCAGCCACAGCAGGCTTCAGCATACCTGGTATGAATATTACAGTTGACGAACCGTTATTCATTAACGAGCCTGTTAAGTATTTCAATGAATTTAGTACAAAGGCGGCTGCCCCGGTATATATCTGTGAGATAATTGACACGCCTATGGTACAGGGTGTTATCCGACAGAGGATTTTGATTCCGAAAGGATGTCTTGGGGAGCCTGGACTTAAGTACATTATTTTACATGAGAATGTTCATGTGAAAAGAAAAGATAATTTAATCAGGATTGTTTCTCTGCTTACAGCCTGTCTGCACTGGTTTAACCCACTAGCATGGATTTTTATGAATAAATTTACAGAGGATATGGAGTTAACTTGCGATTTAAGGGCTGTAAAAGAGCTTACATCTGATGAAAGAAAAGACTATGCACAGACATTACTGGCTGTAGGAACAGAACGGCAATATCGGGTGATGTCGGCTTTCGGCAGTTCAAGTATAAGTAAAAGAGTTATTAATGTACTGAGTTATAAAAAAATATCTGTTTTTTCTTTGGCGTTAATCTTGATATTCGTTACAGTTGCCGCGGTAGCTCTTCTTACAAATCCATTAAAGTGAAAAAGTCTTTTATGCCGATATAGGTTGTTCAAACAATCAAATTAATAGAAAGATAGTTGTCAGAATTTGTAAAATAAACATGAATATTATACAAAAATAACTTGCTGTTTTAGGGTTGTGATTGTCAAAATTTACTTGATTAAATATAGTTGGTGAAGTATTATAGAGGTAGAGAGAGAATAGTGTCGAATCACTAAATTCAATAGGAACGTGAGGCGAGTTTTATGAATATCAAGCCGGCAATAACGAAAATTAGGGAAATCCTTGAAAAAGTGGTATCTTCGGCTTCATCGCTAATTAAAAAGCTACATAAAACAAAGGTCAGTCAGTCTGGAAATAACAGTTTTGTAAGTAACGAAAATATGTCGAATATTAAAGAAATGTCAAACAACTTTTTTCTTTTGAGAAAAGTGAAAATTCAGACCAGACTTATAGCATCCTTTGTAATATTGTTGGTTGCTACGCTGCTCATAACCGGAATATTTTCATACACCAGCTCAACGAGTACAATAGATAATAAGGTAAAAACCTATTCACTTCAGGTCACAAGCCAGACTAGTGTAGTTTTGAACAATGAAATAGAACGTGTAGAAAACTACATAATGGATGTTGGTCTGTCTTCAGTAGTCCAGGATGCAGTAACAAAAGACACTTCGGCAGACGAGTATGAGAGATTAATGCAATCAAGATTAATATCCGATTTTCTAACAAATAAATTCGCAACAACAAAAGATATTCAGTTTGTCGGGTTTTTTCACGGAGAAAAATTTGATAGACCCGAAGTTTATAATGCAGCTAGCATTACATTAGACAATGAGCAAATGGCTAATTTTGACACAAAGAAGCTTGAGTGGACAGATATTACTATTACGTCTTCAGGAAAAGAAAAAGCTGTTCTGGGGGCAAGGAAGAACATCAATTCTCTGGCAAGCGGAGGTGTTGCTGCGAAAATGGTAGTTATCCCCAAGGATAATTTTCTGGCAGTATCTTTCAATAACCTGAACATAGGTAAAGACGAAAAAACCGGTAATAATTTCCCTATTCTAGTTCTAGACTCAACGGGTAAGATATTAGCATCAAGAGATGAGGCCGTATTTCCCCTGAGCGTGTCAAATGATGCATCGAAGAGCATAGGAGATAGAATAAAAAAAGAATTGGATGAAAAGGTAAAAAATAAAATAAAGTATGAACAGAGAAAATCCGGGAACATTGAGATGAATGTCAACAAGGATTTCAGTCTTGTTTCATATTCACAGATAGATGAGGACAAGGACTGGTACGTAGTATCAGTTGTGCCATACAGTTATTTGAACAACGATGCATATGACCTCGGAAGGAATATATTAGTTATAGGAATTTTATGTATTATCTTTGCTTTGGTTTTGTGTACTGTCATATCGAGAAGTGTTTCGACTCCTTTGAATAAACTTGTTCTTACCATGAAGAGAGCAAAGGAAGGTGATTTGACAAGCCATATTGATGATTATGAAAGAGACGAGATAGGTGAAGTCTGTAGAAACTATAATGATATGCTTTCAAATATCAACGCACTTGTTTCACAGGTGAGACGATCATCAATGAATGTTATTAGTGCTGCAACTAAGATAGCAGCTGCCTCAGATGCGACTTATACTTCCTCCGAGCAGGTGTCGGTGACTGTAGAACAGATAGCTAAAGGTGCAACAGATCAGGCAAATGAAATCAATGACAGTGTTGCTCACATGGACAAGCTGTCGGAAGGTATTACTTATGTGAGTGATGACGTTTTACAGGTTACAGCCATAGCCAATAAAATAAATAATCTTAGTGAAAATGCTTCTAAAACAATTAATGAATTAAATATAAAATCAAATCAGGTTAGTGAGACTACAAACAGGGTTTCCAATAATATTACTGACTTGAGTAACAGTATGAAGGAAATTCAGAAGATACTTAAGATTATGATTGGTATTTCAGAGCAAACCAACCTTCTGTCATTGAATGCTTCCATAGAAGCTGCCCGTGCCGGAGAGGCAGGAAAAGGCTTTGCTGTTGTTGCGAATGAGGTTAAGAAGCTTGCTGAACAGTCAAAGGAATTCACAAGCAATATCAACAATATCGTAGCTTCAATCGGTAAGAAAACCAACGATACGGTTGAAGAGGTTATGAATTCAAATGCTGTTGTAAGCGAACAAATACAGTCTGTTAATAGTACCGAGGAGATGTTTAAAACAGTATTCACTGCAATGCAGGAGGTAATAACTAATATTGAGAGAACAGAAAAATCTGTTGGAAATATTATGAAATCCAAGGAAAAAGTTCTGGAATCAATGGAAAATATTTCTGCCGTGGCTGAGGAATCGGCAGCAACTACTCAGGAAATTTCCGCAAGTACACAACAACAGATGGCATCCGCAGAAGAACTTGCCAATAATGCACAGGAACTGAAGGAAGTTGCCGCAGCCTTGAATAGAGAGCTGGATAAATTTAAAACAGAATAAGCGATAGAATAAGAGATAGAATAAGCTTTACTAAACAGTTCCGGGTAACCGGAACTGTTTTATTGTCCAGATTAATTAATTTATGTTATAACAGAAGTTGTACTGATAAAAAACTGTTGTTTCTATCACTTCTACAATTGTTTGGTATAATAATTTAGAAATATTCAAATATATAATCAGGCGAATTATATAGATGATAGTTCCAATATAAGTTAAACTACCTTACAGGATAGGAGTAATATTTTTGATGAAGAATTTCTATAAAACAATAATTATATTGATCACATTTTCATTATTCGTTGGTTGTATGGGAAGCTATCAGGAAACCGTCAGCAGCATGGAGAATTCAACATACCAAGATACAGCTACAGAAGTTAAAAATGTGGCCAATGAAACTAAAAATGCGGCTGACAAAACACAAAATGAGACCGATAAATTTAAAATTGAAGAAAAGGGTATCTTGGAAGGCTTGACAATATGCATAGATCCAGGACATGGTAAATTAACAGAGAAGGTTAGAAAAACAGAGCCTGTAGCACCCGGCTCCCAAATTATGAAAGCAGCGACAGCCAGTGGAACAGTTGGCACAGTAACAAAAGTAACTGAAGAAAGTCTTAATCTGTCAGTTTCATTAAAGCTTAGAAAAGCTCTGGCTGAAAAAGGAGCTAAAATAGTAATGGTAAGAGAAAACAATGTTTGTAATATGACCAATATAGAAAGAACCGAGTTTTGGAACTCATCCGGTGCTGATTTGACCATAAGAATCCATGCAAATGGGTCTATTGATAAAAATGTTGCAGGAGTACTTATGATGGTGCCGGGAAGCAAGTATATTAAGGATAAGGATTTGCTTGAGAAAAGTGCCCTGGCCGGAAAATATATAATGGAAGCTGTTCTTAAAAATACCGAGGCTGAATCCAAGGGAACAGTAAAGAGCACTGACCTAACAGGATTTAACTGGTCTAAAATACCTGTAGTACTTTTGGAGATGGGGTTTATGACAAATCCTGACGAGGATAGGCTGTTAAACACAGATGACTACCAGAATAAAATAGTTTCAGGAATAGTAGAAGGTGTGGAAAACTACCATAAATCCGTCAGATCAGCTGAATAGTTATACAAATACAAAAAAGCAAAGCCTGCAAGCGCAGGCTTTATTTCATAGTCTATATGGAAAGTATAAATTTCTTTTATGGATAAGCTCTTCTCTAAACATCCTATATCTGAAGAGAGCGTCGTTGCTCAAATGAAATTATTGATTGCATAAAGATTCTAATACAAAACATATAAATGCAAGAGTAATTTTAATTAAGCATTTTACAAAAATTATATAATTTTGTACAATTATACTTAACGATTTATTTGTATTAATTATATCATAAAAGATATTAAGGAGTGTGTATGTTTTCATCGGATAGGTCTATTGCTGCCGAGCCCATTATAGATATTGATAGCTTAAAAACTTACTTTCCTCAGTACTACAGGTGCTTAAGCGAAGATGAGCTTAAGCCCTATAAGATAATACTATGCTCGAATTTGATGCTCCATAGGGAGGAATCATTGGAGAAGCTTATATTGATTTATAGTACAAAGCTTTTAATTATAAAAAATATTAACAACAGCATTTCAAAGCTTAAGTTAACTTTTGAGGAAATTAACTTTGTTGTAAATGAAGGCCTCCCAAACTCAAATTGTATAACAATTGATTATAAATTCGAATTAATGGAACGTATTTTTTACGATTCAAATGTAAATGACCTTGTAAACGGTTTATTGGTTGAACTTCGTAAAAAGCTGATTGAAAACTCCTTTTGTGCTGAAGAGGAAAATTATTCAGATTTTGCTTTTTCGGACGCAGAGGAAAACAAATATTTGGGTGCAGCAATAGCCAAGGCGGCTATATTGGAGAAGGCTACAATTATATGCAGTATTAAGCAAAAGAAGGTATATAATTATCCGGGCTTGGTTTTTAGTAAAATTATGACTCCGACTCATTTTACTATTATGACCAAAAATGAAATTGTTATTTTTATTGAAAGGACAACTTCTCGAGCAAATCATAACATTTCAGGTAATCTTATTCACGTACCGCTGCGTGCATTAAAGAATGTTACCCTGGAAGCTACAGGGAAAGGTATGATAATGAAGTATATTTTTAACTCCGAAAGAAAGCTTGAATTATTTTATGAAAATGAAAGGACAGACCAGCTACTGAAGATTATGTCGTATATTAATAGTTTAATATCAAGATAAGCAAGATAAATTAGAAAAAATGCTTATTCTTGCTTGACCAAATATGGTATATAAAATAAAATCAGAATAATAGAATAAAATTACATTAAATCAGATATCAATAAATTTAATACATAAGAGGTGCTCTATGGGGATTAACAATGATATATTAACTAATGTTCTAAATTCATTTGAAGTTGGCAGAGAAAGTATGCTACGCATCGCAGAACTTTTTAAAGATACTTTGGAGGCCGGCCTTAGAGGTGAGAAAACCTGTTTAAAAATGCTTCCATCCTATATAGGAAAGCCTACCGGTAAGGAAAAGGGCGTTTTTATGACTATGGATATGGGCGGAACCAATCTGAGATGTACAAAGTTTAAGATTGAAAACGGCAATTTTGAAAAGCTTGGGGAGATAAAGGAAAAACTTATTAACAAGGAGAAGTACTTTGATCTTACAAAGGCAGAAATCACCGCAGATAAACTGTTTGGATTCATGGCAGAATGTATGGAAAGCATAACAGAACCGGGTGAAAGCATGTATCTTGGGAATACCTTTTCCTTTCCCTGCAGACAGGAAGGTATTAACGAAGCATATTTGATTCACTGGACTAAAGAAATTGCAACCTCAGGTGTAGAGGGACAGAATATTAACAAGCTTCTTGCAGATGCATTAAAGGCCAGAAACATTAATATCGAACCAGTGGCTATTCTTAATGATACCGTTGGAACCTTGCTGGTAGCCATGTACAGCTATCAGGAGGCAGATGTCGGTTCAATAATGGGAACCGGGCATAATACCTGCTACCTGGAAAACAATCATCCGTTAAATGGTGG
>JAEYNI010000048.1 GCA_023412635.1 Bacillota bacterium | reverse complement strand
AAAGTATTTATAAATACTTTGAAAGCGCACATGGCCAATTAACCTCCTTTATTCGCCTTATAGCGGTAAAGGATATAAATTTTCATTACTATTTTGTGGCCGCTTTGCGGCTCATGGAGGTTAATATAATGATCAGAAGAATTGAATTAAAAGATGCCGAAAGCTTTTTATTTATGCTCAAGCAATTGGACAGTGAAACAAAGAACATGATGTATGAACCCGATGAAAGAAGGACATCTGTTGAAGAGATGAAGTCTGCCATACAAAATGTATCCTCCTCCGGTTCATTGATGCTGGTAGCTGAAGAAAATGGAATTTTAGTCGGATTTCTTTCTGCTGAAAGAGGATTTGCTAATAAAGTGAAACATAATGCTTATGTTGTTATTGGTCTTCTGAAAAGTTACAGAGGGAAAAAAATAGGAACAAGACTCTTTGAAGATTTGATTAGCTGGGCTCTGGAGAACAGTGTTACTAGATTGGAACTTACTGTAATGACAAATAACGAAATTGCCATAAGCTTGTATAAGAAAATGGGCTTTAAAATCGAAGGTCTGAAAGAAAAATCACTGTTTGTAGATGGAAAATATGTTGATGAGTATTATATGTCCAAGCTCCTAATACATTAACAGAAAATCATAGGCGCCGGTATTAGTACTTCTCTACCGAAAGTGCACCATGTTCCTTTATTATTTCAATAATAGCATCCATACGTTCTTCATCCACTTTCATACTGAATACTGCATTTCCTTGTGATACAAGCTTATGATATTCCTGCTTTTTTATCTTTGGTATTCTTATATCAATTACAGCGCCTGTTAATCCTCCCAGAATAAAACCTGCAAGCAGGCCGGTTATTGGTCCTCCTGCTGCAACCAACCCGAGTCGAGGAATAAACATACTTACTGCCCCTAAAACAATGCCTGTTACCCCTCCAAAAATACCTCCTGTTATTATCCCGTCTGTTATTCTTTCTCTTTTTGTCAGTCTGAAGGGATATGCGGCGTATTCAGCAGCATATAATTGTCCGTTCTCATTTGGTCTCAAATATCCCTTGTTTCCATCATCCTTTACAATGATTGAAATATTGTCAGTCCTGAGACCTTTTTCTTTTACTTCAAAAGCTGCTTTTTCGGCATTGGCATATACATCAAATATAGCAACAATGGTTTTGGACAAAAGTATCACTCCTGTTTATTGTCTTCATGTAAAGTATTTGCATTTTGATGTAATTATATGTCTGTTTCATCCCATACCGGTAGTAAATTACAAAAAGTGGTCTTCAAAAGCTAGGTCTTTTAAACGTATTTTAACAGGTCCATGGGCTTCTCCAGAAAAATATCAGGTTCTAATTTTTCCAAATCTCCTCTTGGACTATAGGTCCATGCTACTGCGGCACTTCTTACACCCGCGTCCTTTGCACTAAGAATGTCCAGTGGACTGTCACCTACATATAGAACCTCTTCTTTATTTTCAGCTTTTGCCGCTTCAAGTGCTTTTAATATTGGCTCACCATCCGGTTTATGTTTTTGAGATGCTTCTGAGCCGTTAACAAACATGAAATAATCCATCAAATTAAAAATTTTTAGCCCTCGTACCGCCAATTCACGCCGCTTTGAGGTTACAACTCCCATAACAATCCCTTTTTCATACAGAGTTTTAATCAACTGATGGATTCCAATAAAAATTGCTATGGAGGTATCATGTTTTCTTTCATTATATTCCCTGTAGGTCTTTGCCAATACTTCTTCTTTTCCAGGATAGATGGATCTAAGGTGATTTATTAGTGGCATCCCAATATAGCCAATAGTCTCTTCTTCGGGTCTTGTTTCACCAATGTGGTGCATAAATGTGTACTCAAATGATTCCAGAATAAGTGGAATTGTATCTATTAAGGTCCCGTCCAAATCAAAAAATACATACTTAAAGTTATTCATAGATTTATCTTCCTTTTTAAAATTAATATGATAATAAATTTTTTGAAATAATAACAAGTAATATTCAAAGATATTTAGCAAGTTAAAACCTTTTTAATTTATTTACGTATTATATTACAGTAACTACTAGACTATAAATATCCTGGAAGCTTTTATGTTTATATATAGTAACTATTTACTTGTTAAATTCAGTATAATTAATTATAATCTATAATATATACATTTTACAGATATACTCAAACATATTTACTTTATAATTTGATTTGTATACGATTTATTTATATTAATTATTTATTTTAGTATCTGACTTCTTTATCATATGATGATCTACTGTATCTTGTTATATTAATAAGTTATTTTATTTGGAAGTAGAAGGTGGACCCATTGAAAAATAAAATTAAGCATTTGTTACCAAATCTTTTGACCTTCATTAATCTTTCTCTTGGTATTATCGCATTACTCTTTTCCATTAAAGGTGATCTGATTCAGGCATCTTTACTGGTAATGGTAGCAGCTTTGACCGACAGATTTGATGGAAAGGTAGCTAGAATGCTTGACAGCACAAGTGAATTAGGCAAGGAATTGGATTCATTATCCGATTTAATTTCTTTCGGTGTGGCTCCTATCATTATTGCGTGGAATATCAGTTTCTTTGATTTAGGTATAATTGGCTATCTGCTTGCAGTTCTCTTTCCTATAGCAGGAGCATACAGATTAGCAAGGTATAACATTACTACTTTTAACAATGTATTTTGCGGTGTCCCTATTACAATTGCCGGTGCCCTTCTTTCAATAATTAATCTCTACAACAGTTTTTCTCAGATACGTGGAGGGTACGGTATTATAAACACTGTAGTCTGCGCTGTTTTTATTGTTCTGCTATCTTATTTGATGGTCAGTAAGATCCAAATTAAGAAGAGATAGAATTACTGAAGAAGCCTGATCGGAATAAATATATTGTTTCACATATAAAATCAGAACTTTAAGGGTGAGCTCAAAAGAGCCCACCCTTATTCACATTTTTCATAAAATTAATTGAAATAATCCACAAAAGAATTAACTTATGTGTATTACTTTATTATTTTTTACTAATGGTTCCTAACTCTTGCTTTTAATATGTAAATGATTTTTTTTATCAAAGCTAAATCCATTAGTCACCAGTGAATTTACAGAAGGAAGATTACCTTCATCGGGTTGAACTATAACTCTCTCTGCTTCATCAATTGAAAATATCGTATTGACAAGCAGCTCAATTATGGCCTTTCCAAACCCTTTACCCAGATACTCTTCTTCTCCGACCAAATAATCAATACTATATGTACCTTCAAGTGGAATTTCCCCATACCAGTCTTCCTCGGCATCCGAACATTTGTAATACTGGCAGAAGCCTATTGGCTTATCCTCATACAGAACAATAAAATGGTTTAAAAACTTAAATTCATTATCCCTCTGGATTATTTCCTTTATCCACTCTTCAGGGTCTTGGTACCATTTAATGATATAATCCTTATAAAGCCAATGTCTCATTAATGGTATATCATCATCTTGTATTTTCCTTAACTCCAGTAAATTCATTGTAAAATCCTCCTTATGAGCTCTATGGATTGCAATTAAAATTGCTCCAAGCAGCACAATTAGTAATAACTTATATCAGGCAATTACATTCTCAAATAAATTTATTGGAGGTCCTCGGATAAATATAGTCTTTAGGTATTAACATGGAGGCCTTATTTTTAACATTTTTTTCACATCCCTTGGTAAATGTTATTTACACATATTGTACAATATTAGTAATTATAAGTAAATGTATTATTGATTGTCATTAATCATTAGTTATGGTTGATGAGTAGTTTGTTCTGTATAAACTTTTTCTGAAATCAATAATATTGGTATCAATCAACCTATACCCAACTAACCTTCAAAGGATTTCGATCTACAAGTCGTTTGTATATGTTTTTCGGATATCCTGCAAGTAAGGCACCCACTACTGCTGTATCCTCCTTTATATTTATTAATTCCATAATGGGCTTATACCTTGCTCCGGCACATAATTGCATAAAACCTGCCCAGCAAGTACCCATCCCTAAAGAAGTTGCATATAACTCAACATATTCCAGTGAGAACCTTGCATTGTCCTGTGCCATTCCGTGACTTACAGGGGCAGTTGCAACAATGAGACAGGGT
Source organism: Bacillota bacterium (assembly GCA_023412635.1). Taxonomy (GTDB): domain Bacteria; phylum Bacillota; class Clostridia; order Acetivibrionales; family DSM-1351; genus Ruminiclostridium. The sequence goes on along the minus strand of JAEYNI010000048.1, from coordinate 1,854 downwards.
GCATCTCTCAATATAGTATCTGTGCCAATATTACGATATGTATCTATTATACTTTTCAATCCTAGTACCCACGACACATTTTCCTTTAACAGTCCTTCCAACCACTCAATCGTAACCTCACTTATTTTTCTCAATATTTCAAGATTATCTATCACAGTATATGATAAACCTTGGGAATTATGCCCAGAAGGTGCATATCGTGCTATTTCAAGTAATTTTAATATTGATTCTCTGGGTACAGATACTCTTTGATAGTTTCTGACAGAACGCCTTGAACGCAGGAAAGCTGCTGCTGTATCAGCTTCTATTACAGGAAAGTTATGTAATATATCTTGTTTTATTAATGGAGCTTTATCGTTATCCAAAGCTTCATTTGGACAGGATGCTACACAGTGGCCGCAGGCACAGCATGCATCGGGAAATGATAAAATTGGCCGCTCCTCAATATCCATTTTAATAATACCCAATCCACATACCTCAGTACATTTTCCGCAGCTCTTGCACAAGTTTCTATCTACATTTAATATTGCCATTATAATCCCCCTTGCTAATAATAATTATTTGATAATTATTAGCATTATAATGTGCATTCTTCTATTAATCTTTCATTATTCCATTGATTTCTTTAAATAAACAACTATTCAGCTGTCTTTTGTATGAAGATGGTCTCATATTATATTTTTTCATAAAAGCTGCTGCCAAATATGCAGAACTATTAAAACCGCTTTCCAAAGCAATTTGTGTAATAGTTTTATTACTGGATACCAATAACTTTTTTACTCTGTCCAGACGGGTATTCAGAATATACGCTAATGGCGATAATCCGATTTCACGCTTAAAAATTCGGGAAAAGTGTGAAGCTGACATATTTACTTCTTGAGCTATTTGATTTACAGTGATTTTTTCATCAATATGAGTATGTATAAAGGTTATTGCTCGGCTAACCTCCAGCCGATCCGATATTGTCTCCTGTTCAACAGAAATATTAATGATACTTCTAATTAAGTTATGGCATATTTCAAGACTTAGTGCTTCCAAAAGCTTTCCCGAGCCGGGAAGGTTACTACTGGACTCTATCATGAACCTCTTCAATAAGTTTATAAGACTTGATGAAGGTTCACAATAACCATACTCTATTTTGTTATCATAATTATTTTCATAATTAATATTATAGTCAGAAAGTTGAGTTTTAAAGAAATGGGACTCAATCATTACAGCAATATATTTTGGTGTGTTGTTTGAATAAACTTCATGATGTTCTACATTTGGCTCCAGTGCGAAAACCTTTCCATACTGAGCAGGAATTGTTTCACCATTTATACTTATTTGTGTAACATCATCAAACATGAAAATAAACATATAAGATGGGTGTGTATGTGCTGGTGAAACAGCATAATAACATGGTCCTGAAACGGGCATAAAAATTCCGACGCTTTCAGCAACATAACAATCTACATTTATCAATTGTCCTTCAGAAATCGATCCTACTATCTCTTGAATTTTAAGTAATTGATTATTTTTCATATACTCAACTTTAAGCCCTTTCAACCATTATTTAACATTATATCGCATAAAGTTAAATCTTGTAAAATACTCTGCCCTAGTGCCCTAGTGCAAAAAAAACGCTAAACTTGAAGTTTTATCTTCAAATTCAGCGCCTTTTCTCTTTGTAAAACGCCGAAACCCTTGAAATTCAAGGGTTTTCGGACAAATTGTGGCGGAGAAGTGGGGATTCACGCATGCCTTGGCATGCTTGTGACGTCGCCCACCGCTCGCTAATCAACTAGGCCCCGCAAATTATGACTTTTTGAAAAGGAGGAGCGATATAGCGGTACTTTAAATTCATACTAAGGT